>JBJEVA010000054.1:0-4601 GCA_051884115.1 Candidatus Coproplasma sp.
AATCGGACCGCCGATGACGGGAATGCACCCCGTCACGTAAACCTACTTCGGCATATTAAATTTTGTCGTTTCCTTCGTTCTTTGGAGTAGAATTCTTTTCTTTTTCGGAACGATGATTAAAAAGCTTATCAAACAATATCGTTGTTTGCGCCCAAAGTAAAACGTTGCTTACGCCTAAAATACATAAAACAACAATTGCAACTATATCTAATGCGTTCATTATCTCTCCTTAATTAGTTGCATTTTCAATCATTGCAATAACTTCTTCAAAAGTCTCAAGCGTGTCCATACCTAATGTGATAGGCTTTTTTGCAGAACTTTTTATATATTTGTTGGTTATGTAAGCCTTGCCGTCTGATTGCTCGTCAATCGTTGCTATACTTTTCAAGGCAATACATGTCCTAAGTTCGTCCTTGCCTGTAACGATAATAAAACCTTTCATATTAACTACCCCCGGTTGTATTTATTGTATTACAACTTATGGTCGTTGTCAACAACTTTTTTTCTTTTTACTAAAAAAACTACTGGTTGTAAAATTACAATAGATAGTTTTGGAGGTAATAATGAAATTAAACGAAAAAATTAAACTTGAACGTACGCGTCATAACTTTTCGCAATTAAAGTTAGGGGAGTTTCTACACGTTACTCAACAAGCTGTGGCTAAATGGGAAAAAGGTATTGCTGAACCTGATAGTGAAAATCTAATTGCTATGGCACAGCTTTTTAACGTTTCAACTGATTATTTACTAGGGTGTAATAATATAACCGACGAAGAATATGCCGCAGGAGCTAGGGCTACTGTAAGAAAAAATCTAACCCCTATTGAAGACGATATGCTGTACGCATTTCGTGAAGTTGGTAAAAAACTTGGCGAAAAAGGACAACAGGCTCTAATTGACGTTGCAGAAGGTATGGCTGGTATCAAATAACAAAATGGAGAAATTTATATGTTTGGTAAAAAAGAATTAACACCGAGAGAACAAATTAAACGCTCTCAAAAAAGAATTGCTCGTTTAGGCAAAAAACGTGATAAGTTGGATGATAAATATTGTAATGACCCTTATTCAGTTCCTAATTACGAAAACAAACGTAAGGCTTTAAATTATAAAATGGCAAATGAATATGAAATAAAAAATGCTGCTAAAACTCAACTTTCTCATCCTGCAAAACAGAATAATAAAGTAAACAATAATTTGACTTTTAGTAAAACTGAAAAAAATAAATCTTTTCATTTAAATTTAGGTTTTTTTAAAAAGAAAAAATAAACGTGCAATATGTCTTTTAATTCATAATTTGTGTTTTATCCTAAAAGTTACACCCTATTTGGGTGAATATACTTTAAGGAGCTCAACACAATGAACGAGCAGAGAATTATTACCCTTGCAAGCCGTCTTGTAACGGCTGGCATTACTCAAAACAGTGAAGAAGTCGCAAAGATTTCTTCCGAACTCGCCGCAGAACTGCGGAACAGTGAAAGCGCAGACATTAAGAACGCCTGCACCAACGAAAAGAATTACAGTGGGCTTTTGAAATTCACTTCACAGGAGATTTCAAAAATGCCAAAAGAATTTTCAAAATACTTCCGAGCGGAAGGGCTTACCGTACATTACCGCAAACGTTGCCGTGGCAAAGACGGCAAGCACTTTTCTTACGAGGTGCGATTCCGTCGTAACGGTTACAATATTTCTGTTTCAGGTAAAACGATAGAAGAGATAAAAGAGCGTTTTATTATCGCCCTGCACGAGATTGAAGAAAACGGAGCTGTGTTAAACGTTCCGAAGAGCTTTAATAAATTTGCTGTTTATTACTTCGAGAATTTTTACAAGCGTAAAGTAAAAGATTCTACCTACGTCGGCAATATGTATAAGTACAATAAGCACGTTAAACCCGTATTTGCGGAGTTACCGTTAATTCGAGTTACTCCGAAACAATGTCAAGACCTGCTTGATAACTTAACCGCAAAAGGTATGGGCAAAACAGCCGATGAGGTATATTCGATTTTAAACGGAATCTTTAAAGCTGCAATCAAGCACAATCTGATAAGATATAACCCGTTAGACCTAATAACGCATAATCAGCACGAGCGCAAACACGGAAGCGCTTTGACCAAGTCGGAAGAATCTTCTTTGCTATCCGCTATGGACGGCACAAAGTATCAGACACTTTTTGCCGTTGCGCTCTATACAGGCTTACGCCCCAACGAGTATAAAACCGCAAAAATAGACGGTGATTTTATTGTCGCGGTAAACAGCAAGCAGAAGAACGGCAAAACCGCTTATAAAAAAATACCTATTAGTCCTATGTTACGTCCGTATTTAGACGGCGTTACGACGTTGAAATTCCCGACTGAATTTTATATGCGAGATAAAATGAAGGCTGTTTTACCGAACCATATCTTATACGACCTGCGTACCACGTTTAACAGTCGGTGCGTAGAGTGCGGAGTATCCGACGTTGCACGCAAATTGTTTATGGGACATAGCCTCGGGACGTTGGACAACGCCTATACACAGGTTTCGGACGACTACCTTTTAATAGAGGGTGCAAAAATCAAGTATGATTTGCCCCCAATTTTGCCCCAAAATTAAAAAAATAGGCTGTTAAAGCCTATAACAACCCACTAAAAAAGCCCGTTTTTCGGGCAAAAATGCTTAAAAAACGGGCTAATTTGGTGGAGCAGCGGGGACTTGCACCCCGGTCTTACGGCGTTCGGACGAGATTTCTACATACTTAGTTTACCTATTTTTTCTTTCCGTACGCACTGCCGATAAACGGGCGGAGCGCACGGGCAAACCGCTAAATTATCTTTAAAAACACGGTTAGATTTTTAAAGAGGTTTCCGCTAAGATTGCGCCGTCCTCACCCCCGCGGAAAAGAGTGGAACGACGGACAGCTATTTTGTTAAGCTGCGCAAGCAAGAGCTTCCCTGCGAGCAGAGAAAGTCATTACTTTAGAATCGTTAGATTCAGCATTTAAATTTAAGTTTCCGTTTTTACAAAGCCGAGCCTTTGGTATGCTTACGTCGCCTCCCCGTCGCAATCGAAACTGAAACTGCCCCATATTGCAACAGCGATTGCGGTCGCTGTTTCCCTATTATATTCTAACCTTAGTAAAAAATCAAGTCTTAAAGGCTTAAATATTTTTTACAAATTCGTCTATTTTTGCCATAACGCTCTCATCTTCCTCGGTTGCCTTATCCCAATCGAAGTTAGCAAAATACTCCTTACTCTCCTCTTCTGTTGCAAACTTCTTACCGCCTGAAAGCTCTTTAAGCTTATCTTCCGCCTCCGCCGTATTATAGGGGTTATGGCGTTTATCTTCCAAAATTAGTTTAGTAACGTTTCCGCCGTTAGCCTTATTTGCCGAACTGTGCTTATAGGGTACGGTTTTGTCCTTTGCACCGTGAATAATTAAAGCTTTAACTCCGCTTTGAACGATACGTTTTGCTGAGTGGGCGTTGCCGTTTGTTGAACGGAAAGCGTTTAAAATAAAGAAAAACGGGTGTAATAACGGAGCTAAAAGCTTGCCCGTGGAAGCGACTAATTTAATCTGGTCGCAAAGACACTGGGCAGGTGCGTTGAAGCCGGAGAGAGCCACCACCCCGTCAACCTTGATTTTGTTCGACGCACACAAAACCGAGTACGCGCCCCAGCTATGACCCATTAAGACTATCTTTTTATCTTTAAGGCGATTATCCTTTTTAACGCCTATATATGTGGCAATGACCGTTTCTGTTCCCACGTAAAAGCCCTTAACGCCTTTACCTTGCGAATTGTTACAGCCGTAGGCGTCCGTTGCCACGACGGCATAGCCGAGCTTTGCGTAACGGGCGATTTCAGTCATATAGCTTGAAGAGCCTGCGCCGAAGCCGTGCTGAAAGATTACCACCTTTTCGCACTCTTCGACGGGTTTTACCGTATATATCTTAGAATAAAGATTTATTCCACTGTAAGTTACCGTTAAGTCTTCGGCGTTTAATTTAAAATCTTCAGGCGTAAAGTATTTGAAATCGGGGTTTTTATCTTGACGGGAAAACACAATTCCGTTGAGCGCAACGCATATTGCCGAAGCAAAAAGAACAAATAAGACAAATACGCAACCTAAGCAGATTAACGCTATCTCATACCATTCCATAAATTTTAACCAATCCATTACTATATTTTAGGGGCGACGAAAAATCGTCGCCCCACCTTACTTATTTTATTTTGATTACAGCTTAAACGATATATTTATCGTCGAGTTCGGGAGCGGAGTCCATTTCAGCCTTAGGACCTTCGTAACCCTTCTTGCCGAGGAGCGCAAAGGTTGCAATCTTGCCGTTTTCAACGCCGGGCTGATTGAAGGTATTGATGTTGAGCAATGCGCCTGCGTAAGCCGTCTGCATTTCAAAGAGGAACATAAGCTGACCGAGCGTGAACGCGTTTACTTCGGGAAGGTTGATTGTATAGTTCATTCTTCCTGCCTTCATAAGTGCGTATGCGGTAGCCTTGTTTTCTGCCTGAATAAGCTCCTGCATGGTATGTCCGCCGAGGAAGCCTACGTCGGGAATATCTTCACAGCCGTGAGGAATAGGCATTTCGCAACCGTACTTACCTACGGAG
>JBJEVA010000055.1:0-67652 GCA_051884115.1 Candidatus Coproplasma sp.
TTGCTTATGATATACTTGGCGATAGGCGTTTCGGCATACTTTTGAATATACCTCTTTAAGGGTCTTGCGCCATAGACGCTGTCACAGCCGTTCTCTGCTATATAGGTTTTAGCTTCGTCCGTAACCTTTAAAACAAGGTTTTCGCCCTCTAACCTTTGAGCAAGGCGATTTAACAGAATTTCCACAATACCCTTCATATTGTCGGAGGTTAAGGGCTTAAACATAATTATCTCGTCTAACCTGTTTAAAAACTCGGGTCTGAACGAAGATTTTAACAGGGCGTTCACCCTCTCCCTTGCCTCGGCTGTTATCTCGTCGCCCTCTATTCCTTCGATTATATCCGAAGAACCTATGTTGGAGGTTAGGATAATAATCGTGTTTTTAAAGTCAACCGTGCGCCCCTGCGAATCAGTCACTCTGCCGTCGTCTAAAATCTGCAAGAGTATATTGAACACGTCGGGGTGCGCCTTTTCTATCTCGTCGAAGAGGACTATTGAGTAGGGCTTTCTGCGAACCGCCTCTGTCAGAGTTCCGCCCTCTTCATAACCCACGTATCCCGGAGGCGCGCCTACGAGACGGGATACCGAGAACTTTTCCATATACTCGGACATATCTATTCTTACGATATTCTTTTCGTCGTCGAACAGATTTTCGGCAAGTGATTTGGCAAGCTCGGTCTTGCCCACGCCTGTGGGTCCTAAGAACAGGAAGGAACCTATCGGTCTTGCAGGGTCGGATATGCCTGCCCTTGCCCTTAAAATGGCTTCCGAAACCTTAGTGACAGCCTCGTTCTGACCTATTACCCTCTTATGCAAATCGTCTGCAAGGTGTAAAATTTTCTGCCTTTCACCCTCTTTAAGTCTTGCTACGGGTATGCCCGTCCAACGAGATACGATTTTGTTAATCTGCTCCTCGGTGACTTCGTCCTGCAATATCTCCGAACTCTTCTTTTCTTTAAGCTCTTTAAGCTGTCTTTCAAGTTCGGGAAGTTCGCCGTAGCTAAGCCTTGCCGCCTTTTCCAAATCGCCTGAATTTACGGCGGACTCCATCTCTCCGCGGACGTTGTCTATACGTTCTTTTAATGCCTTTTCGCGTTCAATGCTGTTCTTCTCGTCGTCCCACTTAGCCTTTAACGAGGCAAACTGCTCCTTGTACTCGGCAAGCTCCTTTTTAAGCGCTTCGAGCCTTGAAAGTGAGATATTATCCTTTTCCTTGGCGAGAGCCTTTTCCTCTATTTCAAGCTGTATGATTTTACGGTTAAGGGCGTCCATATCCGAGGGCATAGAGTCCATCTCGGTCCTTAACATTGCCGCCGCCTCATCAACGAGGTCGATTGCCTTATCGGGTAAGAAACGGTCGGTAATATACCTGTTTGAAAGGGTTGCCGCGGCGACTAACGCGTCGTCGTGAATACGTACTCCGTGGAAGATTTCAAACCTCTCTTTAAGTCCTCTAAGAATGGAAATGGTGTCTTCAACGGTGGGTTCGTTGACGGTTACGGGCTGGAAACGCCTTGCCAACGCAGGGTCCTTTTCTATATATTTTCTGTATTCGTCAAGCGTGGTTGCGCCTATACAGTGCAGTTCGCCACGGGCAAGCATGGGCTTTAACAGGTTGCCTGCATCCATTGCGCCGTCAGATTTTCCTGCGCCCACCACGGTGTGCAGTTCGTCGATGAAAAGTAGTATTTTGCCCTCCGATTTAGAAACCTCGGCAAGGACGGCTTTAAGCCTTTCTTCAAACTCGCCCCTGTACTTAGCGCCTGCGACGAGCGCACCCATATCGAGGGAGAAGAGCGTTTTATCCTTTAACCCTTCGGGTACGTCGCCCTTAACAATTCTAAGTGCAAGTCCTTCGGCAATAGCCGTCTTACCGACGCCCGGTTCGCCGATTAGCACGGGGTTATTCTTGGTTTTACGGGAGAGTATTCTAATTACGTTCCTTATCTCCTCGTCCCTGCCGATTACGGGTTCGAGCTTATGTTTTCTTGCCGAGGCGGTTAAGTCGGTACCGTACTTTTCAAGCGCTTCGTAGGTATCTTCGGGGTTATCAGTCTTAACGGAAGTGTTGCCCCTAACCTTTTTAAGCTCTACTAAAAAGCTCTGTTTATTGACTGAGAAACGATTTAATAACGATTTCACCGTTTCTCCGCCGTTATCTAAGAGGCTTAAAAATAAATGCTCAACCGAAATATAGTCGTCCTTCATAGACTGTGCAAGCTTCTCGGCGGAAGTGAACACCTTATTTACCTCGCCCGAAATATAAACTCCGCTCTGCCCGAACACCTTGGGCAATTTTTCTATTTCGTCCTCGCAAGCCTGCCTTAGACCGTCCGTATCTATTCCCATACGAGTAAGCATACGGGAAATCAGCCCGTCCTTATTTAAAAGAGCGTACAAAAGATGTGCGCCGACGAGCTGACCGTTGCCGTGGCTATCCGCCACGCTCTCGGCATCGTTTAACGCCTGAATACTGTTTTTAGTGAATTTTTCTGCATCCATATTTACACCTCGCTTTAAGGGAATTTTGCGCTTTTACGCTCTGTTTTCCCCCACTCGTTCGTTCAGTAAATTTATAAACATTTATCAGCCGTTTAAACACTTCGTAAAATAATTTTATGATAATTTCACACATAAAATTTCGGCTCCCCATTTTAAGGAGAGCCGTAATATATAGATATAAAGAATAAAGTGGTGCGACCACGGCGGAGTATCTTAATTGCATTACTACTTGACTTACTATTTACTAATCAAACAGTGGTGCGCCCACAAGGCAATGCCTTGACTATGTATCTTAATTGCTTAAACGTTTGACTTGCTTATCACTAATCAAACTATAAGCGGACTTCGTACTCTGGGATTGCCACACCGTCTATTAGACGGTTCGCAATGACGACCTACCGCACCCAAGCAGTTACGAAGTCACAACACAAGCCAATCCCTCGTTCAAGAAGCAAGCAAGACAAGGAAGGCGAGGCTTTTCGACGGGGAGTTTACCAAAACGTAAATGACCCAAGAAAAACGTAGCCCGACACAGTATTGAGTAGCTTATTGGACGAGAACCTAACTAACTTTTAAGATTTTCCAACGCCAACAAATGTATCTCCTCCGTGGCGAAGGAGAGCTTTGTTAGCTGGTCGCGTTTGGTTGCAGGGTGAAGCCAATAGCTGTCGTCCTCTACGGAGATATCTACGCAGTCGCCCAAAAGGTGTTTTTTGTGATGCTTTTTAAAGAAGGGATAGTCGTACTCTACGTGAACGCTTTCAAGTTCTGCCGACTTCCACTCCACATGAGTAGGCTCGCCATAGGCGTTACAGTCAAGCATCGTACCCTCACAGGTCTGTACAAGCTTGCCCTTGCCGTGATGCTCGAACGCCTTCGCGTTGGGCAGAGTATGTACTTCGACCTCGTCCTCGAAACGGTACTCACCCGAACGCACTTCCGCCCTTACGTTCTCCCTCTCCCACTTAAACCAATCGGGGATATGGGAAAATTCGGTCTCTCCGTTTTCTGCCTCCAACTGACCGAGTTCGGTCATCTGCCAACCCTTTCCGCAGGAATTACACCAAAGACGGGTACCCTCCGAATACATTTCAAATTCCTTTTTGCAGTGGGGGCATTGATATAAAATACTGTGCAGTCCGTGCGCCCTGTTTGCGTAGGTGTTTTTAATACCGTTGTCCAACTGGTATTTGAAGTCGTCCCTTTCAAAGCCGGATATTATGCGCTTATTTATCTCGTCCGCGGAGATATTTTTAATCTCCTCTGCGGTTACAATCTGCGTCATAACCGCCCTCTGCGGGCAGGGTTGCCTCGTCTTATTCCACTGCGGTCCGAAGATAAACGAACCCTGTAAGTTTAGCACAACCACGGGTATGCCTAAAAGCTTACACAGCTTGCCCACCGAAGGGGGAATAAAGGAACGGCAACCGTCTAAAGAGTACCTCGCTTCGGGGTACATACACAGCACGTCGCCGTAGTTTTTTACGCAATAGCGCATATGGCGGACGAGCGTTAAATCCCTTACGAATTTACGCTTTGCTATACTGCCTACGCTACGCATAAGAAAATCGCCCATATCCCTCACAGCGTCGATAGCCACCACGTTATTTGCACGTTTATAAGGTTTCATAGCAAGGTACTGCATATTAAAATCCATTTCGCTTGCATGCGTTACCAACAGCATATACGGGGGTTTAAGCCCTTCCATATTTACCTTTTCAACGTGGGTTTTAACGCCCCTGAGCCTGTAAGGTATTACAAAATTTCTTGCAACCCACATCAAAAAGTTACTCGCCCTTTTAGGCTTTCTCGTAAAATCGTACTTCTTTACTTTCTTCTTTTCCATATTCTCTCCATTCTCTCAAAGAGGCGTTCTCTTCCGCCTCCGCGGATTTAATTTTACCGCAATTTAACCTACCTGTCAAGCCCTGTAAAATATACGGACAAAGGCACAAATATAGGTCTGTTATAAATATAGGCGGAGCATACGAAAATGCTCCGCCTGAATCTTAATAAACTAACCTTAACAAAAAATTATTACTTGCTTTGGATATATTCGTCAATCGCCTTAGCCGCCGTCTTGCCGGCACCCATTGCTAAAATTACCGTTGCGGCACCCGTTACCGCGTCACCGCCTGCATAGACGCCGTCCTTTGTCGTCTTGCCGGTTGTCTCTTCTACTATGATACCGCCGTGCTTATTTACCTCTAAGCCTGCGGTGGTGTCCTTGATAAGGGGGTTGGGGCTTGTGCCTATGGAGATGATTACGCAGTCAACGGGGAGTACTTCTTCGCTTCCGGGTACTTCCACGGGTCTGCGCCTACCGCTCGCGTCGGGTTCACCGAGTTCCATTTTAATGACCTTAATACCCGTAACGAAACCGTTTTTAGGGTCGCGTTTGTCGTCGGGATTGTTATAGCCCAAAATCTCCACGGGGTTCTGAAGAAGGCGGAAGTCAATGCCCTCTTCCATAGCGTGTTCGACCTCTTCCTTTCTTGCAGGAAGTTCTTCCAAGCTACGTCTATATACGATATAGACCTTCTCCGCGCCTAAACGGAGAGCCGTCCTTGCGGCGTCCATTGCAACGTTACCGCCTCCGACAACCGCTACCTTTTGAGCTTTAAGCACGGGCGTCGTGGGGTTATCCTTATACGCCTTCATAAGGTTGTTTCTCGTTAAGAATTCGTTAGCAGAATATACGCCCTTTAAGCTTTCGCCGGGGATTCCCATAAATCTGGGTAAGCCTGCACCGCTTCCTACAAACACCGCCTCATATCCCATTTCAAACAGTTCGTCAATGGTTAAGGTCTTGCCGATAACGACGTTAGTTTCTACGTCAACGCCTAACTTTTTGAGTTCGTCAACTTCCTTTTGAACAATCTTTTTGGGCAGACGGAATTCGGGAATACCATACACAAGCACACCGCCGGCAAGGTGAAGTGCTTCATATACGGTTACTTTATATCCCATTTTAGCGAGGTCGCCTGCGCAAGTGAGACCCGAAGGACCCGAACCGACTATTGCAACCCTGTGTCCGTTGGAGGCAGGGACTGCCGTTTCTGCCGTACAATTGTTATTGTGGTAGTCGGCGACAAATCTCTCTAACCTGCCTATGCCGACCGCTTCGCCCTTAATGCCCCTTACACACTTGCTTTCACACTGAGTTTCCTGAGGGCAAACTCTTCCGCAGACAGCGGGGAGAGAGCTGGAAAGGGAAATAGTCTGATATGCGCCCTCGAAGTCGCCCTCTTTAATTTTATCTATAAAGTCGGGAATGTGAATGTTTACGGGGCAACCCTGTACGCAGGGTGCGTTTTTGCAGTGAAGGCATCTTTGCGCCTCGTCAATAGCCGTTTCAGCCGAATAGCCTAAGGTTACTTCCTCGAAATTTCTTGCCCTTACAAGGGGTTCCTGTGCAGGCATTTCGTTCTTTTTTAAACTCATATTGGGCTTAGCCATAATTATTCAGCCTCCTTTTTAAAGAGGTTGCACGATGCTTCGTATGCATGTTTTTCAAAGTCACGGTACATCGTACCCCTCATCATAGCCTCGTCAAAGTCAACTTCGTAGCCGTCGAAGTCGGGTCCATCGACACAGGCAAACTTAGTCTTTCCGCCGACGGTAAGACGGCAACCTCCGCACATACCTGTGCCGTCAATCATTATAGGGTTCATAGAAACGACAGTCTTAACGCCGAAAGGCTTGCAGGTTGCAACGACGAACTTCATCATAACGAGGGGTCCTATTGCGATTACCTCGTCGTACTTTTCGCCGTTCTCTAATGCCTTCTTCAAGGTTTCGGTTACAAGACCCTTCGTGCCGTAACTGCCGTCGTCGGTCATTATGTCGAGTTTTGTAGAAGCCGACTTAAATTCGTCCTCTAAGATTACCAAATCCTTGTTGCGGAAACCGACTATGGAGTGAACCTCTGCGCCGAGGGCGTGAAGCTTTTCTGCGATGGGAAGTGCGATTGCACAGCCTACGCCTCCGCCTACTACGCACACCTTTCTAAGTCCCTCCGTCTCGGTAGCCTTACCCAAAGGACCTACGAAGTCGGTGATGTACTCGCCCTCTTCTTTGTGGTTAAGCAGTTCCGTCGTACCGCCCACTATCTGGAAGATAATGCGCACTGTGCCTTCCTGAACGTTGCATCCTGCTACCGTTAAAGGGATACGCTCTCCGTCCTCGTTAACGCGGAGGATTATGAACTGACCTGCCTGTGCCTTTTTAGCAATCAGGGGGGCATAGATATCCATAAGCGTAACTGTGGGATTGAGGCGACGTTTGTTGACTATTTTATACATAATTACACCTCTCATATATACAGTATCCGTACGGCAGATAGCCGTAGGTTATAAACATTTATAATTATAGCATTTATATTTACATAAATCAAATATATCAATTGACAGTTTTTGTTTAAATGTTTTATATGACGATAAAACCGCCCAGAAGCTGACTGCTTCGGGGCGGTTGCAAGGGTTAATCACCTTATGCTTTTTAATCAATGGCGATATATCTGCCTTCCGTCTTTTTAGGCTGAGCCTTAGGTACGGTGAGCGAAAGAACTCCGTTTTCGTACTTAGCCTTTATCTGGTCGTCGGTTACGTAGTCGCCTACGTAATAGCTCCTTGAACAGGACTCGGTAATTTCCTTTCTGATATAGTGTTTATCCTTATCCTCTTCCTTTGCGCTCTTTTCGGCGGACACTGTAAGATAGCCGTTTTCAAGTGAAACTTTAATCTGGTCTTTGGTATAGCCGGGGAGTTCTACGTCGAGTTCGTAATTGGTACCCGTTTCCTTAATGTTTGTCCTGAGTTCTGCACCCTCGTTATAGAATACGGGGCGGAAGAAATCGTTGAATGCATCGAATAAGTCGTAGTTGTCATAGTTGGTTTTAGTCTGTAAATAACGTTTCATAATAAAAATCTCCTTTTACGAATAATGTTCGGAAAAGCAGGGAACTGAACGCCTTTTTGTTTGTGTTCGGCTTCCGTTTTTCTTTGTTCAGCTATATTATAAAGCATTTAAATCGCTTTTAAACACTTCGTAAAATATTTTTTTTGTTATGCTGTCTAAGCTGATTTTTCACCGCCTGCCGATTTATTCAATTGACGAAACGTAACCGCCCCTTGCGCAGTACGCAAGGGGCGGTGGGGTCGCCACACGGCGGAATATCTTAATTTCTATACGTTTGACCAACTTATCACTAATCAAACAAAATACTGACTTCGTTCTCCGGGATTGCCACGCCGACTTACAGTCGGCTACTTCCGCTTCGCTCCGTGCCACTGCAAGCAGTTGGGCGCAATGACGGCTTACCGCACCCAAGCAATTACGAAGTCACCGACCAAGCAAGTCCCTCTGGAAAGAAACGAGCAGTTCAAGGCGTGCGAGCACCGCCGACAGGAGTTTACAAAGATAGTAAATAACTGAGGCGGAGCGGAGCACAACGCAGAAATGCGAAGTTTATTTACAGAGAAGCTTTCACGAAGTAAGCTTAATATTTAGGGCGAGCCTCATACGTAGTATGAAGCAATTCGTGAGCCTTGTGGGAGTTGGGTTCGCCGAAGAACTCTGTATAAAGCTTATGTACTGCGGAGTTTTCGTGAGAACAACGCTTTTTGCTGTCCGTATCGTAATCGTACAACGCCTGTGCGCGCAAGGTCTTTAAGTCAACGCTGTTGCGTACTTCGTCGTGAACGTAGGGCTGACCACCACCGTTGATACAACCGCCGGGGCAAGCCATAACTTCTACAAAGGTGTAGCTCTTCCTACCGCTCTTGATATCCTCTAAAACCTTTCTTGCATTGCCGAGGCCGTTTGCAATAGCCACGCTTACACGCACACCGCCGAGAGTGTACATAGCCTCCTTAATGCCTTCAGTACCCCTGACTTCGTTGAATACGATGGGTTCGTCCTCGTCGCCGAGAGCCATAGCCGCCGTTCTTAACGCGGCTTCCATAACACCGCCGGTTGCACCGAAGATTGCGCCTGCGCCCGATGCTATGCCGAAGGGGTCGTCGTATTCGGAATCGGGAAGATTTACGAAGTCAACGCCAGCCTCTTTAATCATCTTTGCAAGTTCACGGGTGGTTATCGAAACGTTGGTGTAATTGCCAAGCTCGTCGCGGGTTACTTCAAACTTCTTAGCCGTACAAGGAATGACTGACACTACGAACAAATCCTTAGGGTCTATGCCGTTCTTTTGGCAATAGTAGGTTTTAAGCACCGCCGAGAACATCTCCTGAGGAGATTTGCAGGTTGAAAGGTTGGGTAAAAATTCGGGATAGTAATGTTCGCAGAACTTTATCCAACCGGGGCAACAGCTGGTGAACATAGGTAAGGTACCGCCCGTCTTAACCCTTGAAAGTAGCTCGTTAGCCTCTTCCATAATGGTGAGGTCTGCGGTGGTATCCATATTAAAGCACTTAACGTCGCCGAGCTGTTTGATTGCAGTAATCATCTTGCCCTCTACGTTGGTACCTACGGGTAAGCCGAACGCCTCTCCGAGGGTTGCCCTGATTGAAGGCGCGGTGAAGAACACAACCTTTTTGGTAGGGTCAACGATTGCGCCCCATACGTCTGCGATATTGCTCTTTTCATAGAGTGCGCCGACAGGGCAGGCAACGATACACTGACCGCAGTTTACGCAGGTGGTATGCGCGAGCGATACGTCGAATGGTGAGCCAATCACCTTTGAATAACCCCTGTTCTTGGGTCCGATTGCGCCAATCGTCTGCTTTTCGCACGCCGCAACGCAACGCGTACACATAACGCACTTCGAGTTATCCCTTACAACCGAAGGCGACAAATCGTCTATGGGTCTGTCGTAGTGGTCGGTGCCGAACTTATCTTCTTCCGCGTTATATTCAAGTGCAAGTTTTTGCAATTCGCAGTTCATAGAACGTACGCAGGAGAGGCACTTTTTCTTGTGGGTTGACAGTAACAATTCGAGTGAAGTCTTTCTCGACTTACGCACCTTGGGGGTGTTCGTCCTGACTTCCATACCCTCTGATACGGGGTAAACGCAAGCGGCGACAAGTCCCCTTGCGCCCGTAGCCTCTACAAGGCACATACGGCAGGAACCTATGCACTGCACTTCCTTTAAGTAGCAAAGGGTGGGAATACGGACGTTGGCGAGCTTAGCCGCCTGTAATATTGTAGAACCTTCGGGAACGCTTACCGCTATTCCGTTAATTTTTAAATTTACCATCTTGATATCCTCCCTTATCTCTTCTCTATTGCGTTGAATTTGCAGTGGTCGATACACTGACCGCACTTAATACACTTTTTAACGTCGATTTCGTGAGGGTTCTTGACAGCTCCCGAAATAGCCCCGACAGGGCAGTTACGCGCACATAGCGTACAGCCACGGCACTTATCCGTATCGATGTAGTAGTTCATAAGCGACTTACATACGTGAGCAGGACAGTGCTTATCAACTATATGTGCTATATACTCGTCTTCAAAGTGAGCGAGCGTAGAGAGTATGGGGTTGGGCGCCGACTGACCGAGAGCGCAGAGCGAAGAACTCTTCATATGTTCTGCAATCTCCTTAATGTTATCCAAATCAGCCATCTCGCCGTTGCCTTCTGTAATCTTGGTTAAAAGCTGTAACATACGCTTCGTACCGATTCTGCAAGGCGTACACTTACCACAGCTTTCGTCGGCGGTGAACTCTAAGTAGAACTTAGCGATATCTACCATACAGGTGTCCTCGTCCATAACGATAAGACCGCCCGAACCCATCATCGAACCTATGGAGATTAAATTATCGAAGTCCATAGGGATATCTATATATTTTGCAGGAATACAACCGCCGGAAGGTCCGCCCGTCTGTGCGGCCTTAAATTTCTTACCGTTGGGAATACCTCCGCCGATATCGTTGACGATTGTGTTAAGGGTAGTACCCATAGGTACTTCCACTAAACCTACGTTGTGAATTTTTCCGCCGAGAGCGAATACCTTAGTACCCTTGCTCTTCTCGGTACCGATTGAAGCGAACCACTCCGAACCGTTTAATAAAATGGGTGCAATATTTGCCCAGGTTTCTACGTTGTTTAAAACGGTGGGCTTTTGGAAAAGACCGCACTGAGCCGAGAAAGGAGGACGGGGACGGGGTTCGCCTCTGTGACCTTCAATTGAAGTCATAAGCGCCGTTTCCTCACCGCAGACGAATGCGCCTGCACCGAGGCGGACAAACACGTCGAAGTCGAATCCGCTTCCTAAAATATTTTTACCGAGCAAGCCTGCCTCGCGAGCCTGAGCTATTGCTATTTCAAGTCTGTGAACGGCGATAGGATATTCGGCACGTACGTATATGTAACCTTCGTGTGCGCCAACCGCATAGCCTGCGATTGCCATTGCTTCGATTACGGTGTGGGGGTCGCCCTCTAAGACAGACCTATCCATAAACGCACCGGGGTCGCCTTCGTCGGCGTTACAGCAGATATACTTAACGTCGCCGGGGGCGTCCTTTGTGAACTGCCACTTCAATCCCGTGGGGAAGCCTGCACCGCCCCTACCGCGAAGCCCCGAAGCCTTTACCTCGGAGATGACCTTTTCGGGCGTCATTTCAAACAAAGCCTTTTTGAGCGCCGAATAGTCGCCTGCGGCAATAGCTTCGTCAATATCTTCCGCGGCAATCACACCGCAGTTACGGAGAGCAATTCTTACCTGATGCTTATAGAAAGGAATTTCCGCGAAGGGAATGATGCTTCCGTCCTCGTGAACGGTGTCTGCATAGAGAAGTTCTTTAACGACTTCACCGCCCTTTATAAGGTGCTTTTCGGCAACCGTCTTTGCGTGTTCGGGCGTCATCTGCGAATAGAACGCGCCTTCGGGATATACTATCATAATAGGACCTAAGGCACAAAGACCGAAGCAACCGGTTTTTACGATAAGCACGTCGTCTATGCCGAGTTCCTTAAAACTCTCTTCGAGCTGTTCAATTACTTTAAGCGACTGGGAGGAAGTACAGCCCGTACCTCCGCAGACGAGAACCTGCTTTCTGTACTGAGTGTTTTCGGCAAGTTTTTCCGCCTGTTCTCTTACGATTTTTCTTACTTTAACTACGTCGGCTTTTAACGACGCTCTCTCTTCTAATTCTTTGACTGTCATATTCTCTCCCCCTTAATCTGCCATATACTTTTCGAGAATAGAAGGCACCTGTTCGGGCGTCAACTTTCCGTAAACGTCGTCGTCAACAATCATTACGGGTGCAAGTCCGCACGCGCCTACGCAACGGCAGGAGTCGATTGAAAATCTGCCGTCGGGCGTACATTCTCCGCAAGATATGCGAAGCTCCTTTTCGACTGCGGAAAGAATCTTGTCCGCGCCCTTGACGTAACACGCCGTACCTAAGCATACGGATATGCGGTGTTTACCCTTGGGTTGAAGGGAGAACTGAGTATAAAAGGTTGCTACGCCATACACTTCCGAAAGGGGAATATTCAATTCCTCTGCAATAAGCGTCTGCACTTCCAAAGGAAGATACCCGTAGATATTCTGCGCTTCGTGCAGAACGGGCATAAGGCAACCCCTTTCCGACTTGTGTTCAGCGATAAAATCACGCAGGGCTTTTTCCTGTTCGCCCGTACCGTTAAAATTGTTTTGTGACATTTCCCACGCTCCTGCTATATTATAATAACGTTATATGTATTTTAACATATCCCCATATCAAATGCAATACATTTTCACCCTCTTTTCGACAGTATTTTGCTTTTATTGCCACCTCAATACTCTTCAAATTGAGAGCGGTAGAGGCGGTAATAATACCCCTTGCTTTCAAGTAATTTTTCGTGCGTACCCTGCTCTACCACGTTGCCGTTATCAATGACTAAAATCTTATCGGCATTCTTTATGGTGGATAGCCTGTGGGCTATTACAAAACAGGTCTTACCCTTCATTAAAGAAGTCATTGCGTCCTGAATAAGCTGTTCGGTACGGGTATCTACGTTAGAGGTCGCCTCGTCCAAAATGAGTATGGGTGCCTTTGAAAGCATTGCCCTTGCAACCGTTAAAAGTTGCTTCTGCCCCTTGGATATGTTGGAGGCATTGTCCGTAAGGCAGGTATCGTAGCCCTGCGGAAGGCGTTCTATAAAGGAGTGGATATGCGCCGACCTGCACACCCTTTCCACGTCCTCTTTGGTAGCCCCGTCGCTTCCGTAAGCTACGTTTTCATATACGCTTCCCGCAAACAGCCAGGTGTCCTGCAACACCATAGAGAAAGCTTTTCTTAAAGACGAGAGCTTAACCTTATCAATGGGCGTACCGTCGATAAGTATGCTCCCCTCCTGCACTCCGTAAAAACGCATTAAAAGATTTATTATCGTAGTTTTGCCGGCGCCCGTATGCCCGACTATGGCTATTACGTCGCCCTTTTCGGCTGTGAATGAGAGGTCTTTTATTACCTTTCGCTCGGGGATATACCCGAACGAAACGTTTTTAAACTCAACTTTTCCTTCCACCTTTTCAAGTTCCTTTAAGGCAGGGTCGTCAAGCACTTCTTCCTTTTCGTCAAGCACCCTGAACACCCTCTCCGCGGCGGCGATTGCCGACTGAAATTCGCCTATGACGTTGGCAATTTCGTTAATAGGTCCCGAGAATTTACGCGAATAGAGTACGAAAGAGGAAATCTGGCTTAACCCTATTCCGAACCAACCGAAGGCGTAGGACAACGCACCTATCACGCTGATTAGTGCGAGCGAAAGGTTGTTGATAAAATTTACAGAAGGTCCCGATAAAGTTCCGTAAAATTCGGCTTTTGTGTAAGCCTCGGTAGCGGAAGCGTTCTTCTCAGCAAAAAGTGCGCAAACCTCCTCCTCCCTGCCGTACGCCTTAGTAGTTTTTTGTCCGCTTAGAAGCTCCTCCCCGAAGCCGTTGAGTTCGCCCAACTTTGCACTCCTTTTACGGAATTGAGGCTGAACTTTTTTGGTTAAATATGCCGTCGTTAAAAAGGTTAAAGGCACGGTTACGGCAAAGATTAAAACTAACGGTGCGGCAACAATCAGCATCATAACTAACGCACCGATAATTTGAACTATGCTCTTTAAAATTAGAATGACGTCGTTGGCAAGCGATGCCCCCACGGTATCGACGTCGTAAGATAAAACGGAGATTACGTCGCCTGCCTGACGGCTGTCGAAGTAGCCTACGGGGAGATTTATCAGCCTTTTAAACAAATCGCCCCTCATCTTCTTGGTCATCTTTCTGGCTATGTACGACATGCCGATTGTGTCGAGATAGTTGACTACTTCCGAAGCTATATACACGCACAGAAGTATTATGCAAAGGTAGCCTATTTTAGCAAAGTCGGTTGTGCCGTCAACTTTTATTTCGGCAACGGCAAGTCCGCACAAATATGGACCTATAAGCGAAAGCCCGACAGAGATAATATTACCTAAAAATATTAAAACGAATGGGAATATATAGGGTTTAAGGTAGTTTGCAAGCCTGCCTATTACGTACTTTTTATCGACCTTTTTCTGGGCAAATCTACGCGTGTCGGAGACGTGGACTCTCGGTTCTCTCATGCTACGCCTCCCATCTGCGCCTCGCATATACGGCGGTATTCTTCGCAATCGTTAAACAGCTGTTCGTGAGTACCTCGCCCAACCACTTCGCCGTCGTTTAAAACTAAAATCAAGTCGGAATTTTTAACGGCGCTAACCCTTTGAGCAACTATGAATTTTGTACACTCGGAATACTCCGTAGCCAAAGCCTTTCTAACCTTTGCGTCGGTGGCGTAGTCGAGCGCCGAGGAGCTGTCGTCCAACACTAAAATTTCGGGGTCGCCTGCAAGCGCACGGGCAATTAAAAGCCTTTGCTTCTGCCCGCCCGAAAGGTCCGCTCCCTTCTGTGCTAATACGTAATTATCCCCCTCCGAGCGTTCTAAAATAATCTCCTCCGCACAGGCGCTTCTTAACGCCTTTTTATAATTTGCCTCGGGGATATCACGGAAATATTCGACGTTTTGCTTGATGGTATCGGCTATCAAAAAGTCGTTCTGGAACACACAGCCGAACTTTGAACGAAGCTCTCTCATTTCATATGAGCGGACGTCATTGCCGTCTATATAGACAGCCCCTCCGCCCACTTCGTAAAAGCGCATCAAAAGGTTAATGAGGGTTGTTTTTCCGCTACCCGTTCCGCCGATTACGCCCACAGTCTGCCCCTTTTGAACACCGAAACTTACCGATTGCAGATTGTCCTTTTTGCCGTTGTAGGAAAAGCTTACGTCCTTAAATTCTATACTGTATTTACTATCGCCTTCCGGGTATTCTTTAACGGGCAGAGCGCCACAAGAAGCGAACACCTTTTCGATACGGGAAGAGGAAGCAAGTCCCCTTGCCAACACCACGAAAATTTTTGAAATGCCTAAGATTGCGTTAAGCATTAAAACAAAGTAGGACAAAAACGCCAACAGCGTTCCCCCCGAAACCGAGAGGTATGCGCCGAGTGCGATTACCCCCACCAACCCAACGTTTAAAACAAGGGTTGCCAAGGGGTTAGTAAGCGAAGTAACCTTTGCCGCCTTGAACTCCTGAGAGGTGAGGTTATCGTTTACCTCCTCGAACTTTTGATTTTCATACGAAGTTTTAGAGAGGGCTTTAACCACCCTTACGCCCGAAATATTCTCCTGCATAGCTCTAACAACCTCGTCACCGCCCTTCTGGACACGGTTGTAGGAAGCTACGCTCTTTTTGGTTATAATGACCGACGCTATTATTACAAAGGGCAGGCAAGCCAACAGCACAAGGGCAAGTCTCCAATCGAGGACAAATGTAAAAATCAGTCCGCCCGTAAGCAATATGGGGGCGCGTATGCCCATTCTCAGCGTTCTTGCAACCGTTTGATTTACGTAGTAAGTATCGCTTGTCAGCCTCGAAACGAGAGAGGGGATTGTGAAGGCGTCAACCCCCGAACTCGGCATATATGTAATTTTTTCAAACAGTGCCTGCCTTAAATCCCTCGTCATCTTGCCCGAAGAATGGGCGACAAGTTTGTTGGCAAAGATGTTGCCGAGCATAGCCGTAACCGAGAAGAAGAGCATAGCGCAACCCAAAAGAACAATGAGTTTTACGTTCTTAGACGGTACGCCGACATCGACCATATAATCTAAAAGTACGGGTAAAAACAACTCCGAAAAAGTGCCGACTATCTTTAAGATAAGTCCGCCGATTACTTCGCCTTTATAAGGTTTTAAATAACGCAGAGTCATTTTCATAATTCGCACCCAAGGTAATGCCTTGCGTTTAAAACCAATTTGTCCAAAAGAGCGGAAAGCTGTTGCGTTTCACCTTCGCTTAACCCCTCGCACAAAATTTCGCTCCAACGCCTATTTTCTTTGTGAAGTTTAGGTATCACCGCCCTGCCCTTTTCGGTTAAATAGACGAGCATAACTCGCTTATCTTTCGTACTCTGTTCCCTTTTAACAAACCCGTTTTCTTCCAATTCGCTGAGCTTACGTGCTACGTTGGACTTATTTATCATCATTCTTTTGGCGAGCATATCCTGCGATACGCCCTCCTCGTTGGAAACTTCTAAAAGATATTTAACCTGTACGCCCGTTATTCCCATTTCGCCGAAAACCCCGTCGCGGTACATCTTAGTACTCTGTGCTATCAGCGACAAGTTTTTTATTGATAAACCCATTACGCCTCCTACCCTTTCTTTAAGACTGATTATTTTAAGCTATATTTAGTTGCGTTTGCAATTGTTGCATATGCAACTATTTATATTATAATAAGCCTATACACTTTTGTCAAGGGGTGTTAGGCTTAACGGCAAATTTATTTTTAAGCTTCTTTATAAGAGGCAAAAGGGCATAAACTAAGGGAAACGCGCCTGCGCATACCGCAAGGGTTAAGGAAAGGGAGGAAAACATAAAAAACCTCGCCGAACATACCGAGAGAAATGACGACGCACCGCAGACTATCGGGCAGACAAATTTTAATAAAAAGCCTATTATGCGGTTATTAAATACTCCCTTTGCAAACAACAGACATTCCAAAAAGGCAACCAAAACTGCGGTAATGCAACAGGCTACCCTATCGCATGCGGAGAGCGCCGAGCAATCGTTCAAGCATAGTACGGGGGCAATCAGGGCTGAGAGCAGGCAAAACAGAAAAGCAGGCAACCCCTTACTATTAAAATGAGAAAGCAGTGGCGTCGCAAGAGAACACAGCGAATGGATACTTACCGCCGTCAACGCGCCGTACAGCAGAGCGCCGAATATGCGCCTGACGGTTTCAACCGAAGATAGGGCATAAATTACCTGTGGATAGACGGTAAAAGCACAGGCAATTCCGCCCTCTACGTCGGTATCGAGGAGGACGGGACAGACGGCTAATTGTGCTAAAACACAACCCAAAAAGTTTGCAATTACTATTTTAAATGCGGTAAAAAACAGCGACGTTTGTGGCATAGTACGGGCGCAATTGGGCATTACTCCGCCTGCAAGCGATAGTGACAGCAGGGTTTGACCTACCGCCTCCGCCCATACTTCGCCACATATCAGATTTGTAAAGTTGAATTTAAACGACCCGTAAGTTATACCCTTGACGGCAAGATAGGAAAAGATTGATAAAAAGGCGAAAACCGAGATTTTACCCGTGATATTGAGTGCGCTATTGCCCTTTTTAAGAATAAAAAAGACGGCGGGGAAAATAAAAAGGGCGGAAATATATGCCCATATATTAGAAGAATTTAAGCTTCCGCATACCGCAAAATTTATGCATGCACCGCTAAGTTTGCAGGCAATGACCCCGTAGTATAACGCAATTACCGCAGAGTTTGCACAAGCCAAACGCATAATAAATAGAGCAAACTTTGAACTCTTTTTATCCTTTGAACGCCCGAAAGAAAGTTCGGCACACAGCAAAGGGAAGCCTATCAGCGCAAGGCAGAGCGCATAGGCGAAAATAAAGCTTAAACCGTATTTAGCGCACAGAGCAGGAAATCGGAAGGCGTTGCCCAATCCCGTAACCGCCCCTACCGCCGAAAATATACCACCGCTTTTTGCCTTTTCCATAGTTGAATATTATATTTAAAACGGCGTGTAAATATGATAAAAGCGCAACGGCTTTACCGTTGCGCTTATTGATTTAAAGAATAGAGAATAAAGAATAAATGTGGTGATTATTATTTTTAATATTCAAACTCTATCGGCACTTCGTGCCACTTTCCCTATTCTTTAGGGAAAGCAAGAATGGTTGGTCGCTTAGGACTCTTAGATTGCCACGCCGACTTTCAGTCGGCTACTTCCGCTTCGCTCTGTGCCACTGCAAGCAGTGGGGCGCAATGACGGGTGAGGCCAAACTTCTAATACTATCTACCTTATTTGGGTAAGTCCCTCTGGAAAGAAACGAGCAGTTCAAGGCGCAGGAGTCACACACAATTACAGCCCTCTTCATAGATACGAGCGAGAGCAGGAGCATACGGATTTGCCGAAGGGAGTTTACTAAATAGGTAAATGACCGAGGCAAAACGTAAAGGCGACGAACTATCGCGAAGTATATATGAAGAGAAGCAATTACAAAGTTACTTACTACCCGTAGAGCCGAAACCGCCCTCACCCCTCACCGTTTCCGACAACTCGTCAACCGTTACAAACGAAGCTGTAATATAGGGAGTTATTACGAGTTGAGCAACCCTTTCGCCGACGGATATCGTCTGGGGAACTTCGCTGTGATTGTGGAGAGCAACCTTAACTTCTCCCCTATAATCGCAGTCAACCACGCCAACCTTGTTTGCAGGCGCAAGCCCCTTTTTAGATGCAAGACCGCTTCTTGCATAGATAAGTCCCGCATATCCTACGGGCAATTCCATTGCAATGCCCGTGGGAATCATTACCGTACAGTGCGGAGCAATTGTTATATCCCCGTCAATGCAGGCATACAAATCCGCGCCTGCGGAATATTCACTGCCGTAAGTAGGGAGCATTGCTTTATCGTTGAGTTTTTTTAAATTTACTTGCATAATATACCTCTTTTAAACTACCGTTTCGCCGTCCCAAAGTACGACTTCGTCCTTTTTTAAACTCTCTTGAACAAGAATAGTTCTTTGATTGGAAGAACCCTTAAAACGCAATTTATAATCTTTAAGCTCTTCCACAAACTTTCCGTCAACGAGGACGTCAAGGGTGTTTAATATGTCCATAACGTCGTTAAAATCACCCTTTTTGCCCGAAAGCAAATCAGCGTCGAAGTCATAACCCGTAAAGCACCAGAAGGACTTTTTAGGATATAACGCCCTAAGCTTTTTCATAAACGGCGCTAATACTTTTGAATTTTCGGGTTCAAACGGGTCTCCGCCGAGCAGAGTAAAACCGCTGATATAGTCGGGCTTTAACCCCTCTATTATCTTTTTCTCGGTCTCCTCCGTAAAGGGTTCGCCGTAATTAAAGTCCCACGTTTCCTGATTGAAACAACCCTTGCAGTGGTTACGGCAACCCGAAACGTAAAGGCTTACCCTAACCCCCGGACCGTTGCTTATATCGTACCATTTGATAGTGGCTACGTTCATATTTTTCTCCTCCGCCTACTAATTTCGCCGTGGCATATGCCACGGCGAATTGCTTTTTTATCGGCGATTTGTTTATTAAAGGTGAAGCACCCTCGATTTAATTTCCTTGGTCTTACCGACGTTCCAGAAGTTCTCTCCAAGATATCCGCAAGTACGGCGGGTTACGTTCATCTTCCTCTGGTCCTTGTTGTGGCAGATGGGGCATTCCCATTCGTTATTGTCGTTTATCGTTATCTCACCATCGAAACCGCATACGTGGCAGTAATCCGACTTGGTGTTAAATTCTGCGTACTGAATGTTGTCGTAGATATACTGAACGACAGACTCCATTGCCTCTATGTTCTGCTTCATATTGGGAATTTCTACGTAGGAGATAGCTCCGCCCGAAGAAATCTGCTGGAACTGACTTTCAAACGAGAACTTGGAGAAGGCGTCAATCTTTTCACGCACGTCAACGTGGTAGCTGTTGGTGTAGTAACCCTTGTCCGTAACGTCCTCGATAGTGCCGAACTTCTCTTTATCGATTCTTGCAAAGCGGTAGCAGAGCGATTCTGCAGGGGTGCCGTAGAGTGCAAAGCCGAGTCCCGTATCCTTCTTCCACTTGTCGCAGTGGTCGCGAAGAGTCTGCATAACTTTAAGCGCAAACTTTTCGCCTTCGGGGGTGGTATGACTGCAACCCTTTACGAGCTTTGTCACCTCGTAGAGCCCTATATATCCCAAAGATAACGTTGAATAGCCGTTTAAAAGGTACTTATCAATCTTTTCGCCGGGCTTAAGCCTTGCTATTGCACCGTACTGCCAATGCACGGGGGATACGTCGCTGGTTACGCCCATAAGCGCATTGTGCCTACACATAAGCGCATCGTAGCAGAGGTCGAGTCTTTCTTCCAAAATTTCCCAGAATTTATTTTCGTCGCCCTTTGCAAGTATTCCGCATTGGGGAAGATTTAAGGAAACGACGCCCTGATTGAACCTGCCCTCAAACTTATACTCGCCGTTTTCGTCCTTCCAAGCCGAGAGGAAGGAACGGCAACCCATGGGTGCGAACACGTTGCCCTGATAGTTCTCCCTCATCTTCTTTGCGGAGATATAGTCGGGGTACATTCTCTTTGAAGAACATTTAACGGCAAGTTTTGTAAGGTAGTCGTACTTACCGCCTTTAAGGCAGTTGTTTTCGTCAAGCACATATACGAGCTTGGGGAACGCAGGGGTTACATAGACGCCCATTTCGTTCTTTATACCCTGATAACGCTGTCTTAAAATTTCCTCTATAATCATAGCGTTCTCGTCTATATACTCGTCGTTTTCGTCAAGGTACATAAACAAGGTTACGAAGGGTGATTGACCGTTGGTGGTCATAAGAGTGTTAATCTGGTACTGAATGGTCTGCACACCCGACTTTAACGCCTCTTTAACCCTCATATCGACGAAACGCTGTTTAACCTCTTCGGTTACGCTGTCGCCGAACTGCTCCTCTATCTGGTTGCGGTATTTTTCAGCCGAACGGCGGAGATATTTGCCGAGGTGCGCTACGTTTACAGATTGTCCGCCGTACTGCGAGGACGCAACGGAAGCTATAATCTGCGTAGTTATGGTACAAGCCGTCTGGAAGGACTTAGGGCTTTCAATCAGCTTGCCGTTAATTACCGTGCCGTTATCGAGCATGTCCTTAATATTTACAAGACAGCAGTTGAATATAGGTTGAAGGAAATAGTCGGCGTCGTGGAAGTGAATAGCTCCATCGTCGTGAGCCTTGGAGATGTATTCAGGGAGCAATATACGGCGGGTTAAATCTTTTGAAACCTCGCCTGCTATAAGGTCACGCTGAGTAGATGCCGTACGGGCGTTCTTGTTGGAGTTCTCTTCCATAACGTCCTTATTGGCATTGCGGATAAGCGAAAGTATGCTCTCGTCCGTGGTATTAGCCTTTCTTACGAGCGCACGTTCGTAGCGGTAGAGAATGTAAGCTTTCATAAGCTGGAACTTCTGCAATTCCATAAGCTTTTCTTCTACCATATCCTGAATATCTTCTACAAGTAAGCGAGTGCGGTGACGGCGAGCGATGTCATCGACAATTTTGTCAATCTGCTCTTCGGTTACTCTGTCCTCAGGGTCAACCGCTTCGTTTGCCTTACCAATCGCTTTAACTATCTTGCTCCTATCGAAATCTACGATAGAGCCGTCTCTTTTTACAACCTTCATATTTTTCCCCTCTGAATGTTTTCTTACTTTTTGTATCTTTGCGTTGAACATCTTTATAATAACACATATATTGTTGCGTGTCAATAAATATAACACAATATATTGTATTAGGTTTACTTATATCTCAATATACGCATTATGCGTTAAACGTGAATATTTTTACGCAGTTTAATGCAAATTTATCTCTTTTAGGGGAATTATATACAGTTTGTGTAATTATTTATACTTTTTGCTATGCTTAAATTATAAAAAATCTTTTAAAGAAGTTATATCCAACTGCCATTCCCTGCGACTGCGCACACTATGTATTGTGTTCGCTTCGCCTAAAGCCTTACGGTACTCGGCGTAAGTTGTGCCGTTAACTTTCATATAGTGTTCGCTCGCCTCCCTCTCTCTGCCCATAAGCTGGGTTCTGCCTATATGAATGACTTCGTGGCAGGGACGGCAGACGGCTATTATATTTTTAAGCCTCTGCACTCCCCTCTCGTCGTCGTACTCCCACTGCTCGTGAGCTTCTAATCTTGTAGTGGGCGCACCGCAAATCATACACTTGCCGTTAGCCCTTGCATAGGCTTTTTTACGGATAGAGTCCCACGCCTCCTTAGGAAGGGCGGAGCGAAGATTGGAATACCAACAGCTGTCGGGGACTAATTCAAAGTTGAGCTTCATATCTTAAAATTCCTTATAAATGTTAAAGATGAATCAATTAAAACTTTACCTTATCCAATTGCGTTGTCGTTACCGAAGAGTAGTTTATTACCGCTACCTTATTATACTTATTTGAAGGGGCTGAGAGGTAGTCGGAGAGGCATTTAATCTTTATTCCCAACTTCTTTGCATACTCCTTAATCTCTTCGTCACTTTCAAATTCGGGAAGGCGTAAGGTTATGTGCAACCCCCCTCCCGTTTCGATAATCTCCTTTTTTACGGGCAGAGCCGAAATTTTTTCAAGCAGTTGCGCCCTTATCCCCCTATAATAGTTTTTAAGCCTGTTTACGTGCCTTTCAAAGTAACCGCCTTCGAGCATCTTTGCAAGGGCAAGCTGTTCAAAAAGGGGTACGACGTTTGCCGACTGACCGTACGTTTGCATATACCTTTCGTACAATTCGGGGGGGAGGACGGCGTAACCCATTCTCATAGACGGCGCGAGAGTTTTGGAAAAGGTGTTAAGATAGATTACCCTTTTGCCGTTCATTTGCGCCATTGGTTGCAAGGGCTTGCCGAATAATCTGAACTCCGAATCGTAGTCGTCCTCTATGATATACGCGCCAAGCTCTTCTGCCCTGTTAATAAGCCTTGCCCTTTCGCCTACGGGAGTGACGACGCCCGTGGGGTATTGGTGGGCAGGTGAGATATGCAGGGCGCACACGTCGGACTTTAACGCCTCATCGACGTCAACGCCCTTATCTCCCACTTCGACAAATCTGCACTTTGCCCCGTTGAGTGCGTAGCTGTTCGCCACCCTGCCGTAACCTGGGTTTTCCACGGCGTAATACTTCTCCCTGCCGAGTAGCTGGACTATTACCCCGTAGAGATACTCCGCGCCTGCACCTATTATTATATATCGCGGGTCAACCTTAAACCCTCTAAACCTAAAAAGATAGGCGGAAATTGAAGCCTTTAAAGAGGAGTTGCCGTCGCAAGGCACCCTCTCTAACAGGTGTTCGCCCTCTTCGGATAGCGTTTGGCGCATAAGCTTTGCCCACACCGAAAAGGGGAAAAGAGATGCCGGAGCGCGACCCGTAGTTAAATCGAGAGCATAACTCTCGCCGTCGCTCTCCTCCTTTATAGGAACGTGAGAGTCTGCGTTTTTGCCCACGTTCACCTCGGCTACGAAGTAACCGCGCCTCTCTTCCGAATAGATATAACCCTCGGCAAGAAGCTGTTCGTAAGCCGTCTGCACGGTAATTACGCTTACGCAGAGGTGAGAAGCGAGCGTGCGTTTGCCAGGGAGCTTCTCCCCTGCTTTAATATTGCCGTGGAGTATGTCCTCCCTTATATTATAATATAATGAATAGTATTTGTTCTTTTCGTCTAACTGATACGTCAACATAATCTGGTATTATAAAATATAACTATTTTGGGTATTTTAATAATATCAAAAAGGGTTTATAATGTCAACAATTAACTTAAAAAAAGAGGTTTAAAATGAATAAGAAAAGAGTCATTTATTCGACAAAATGGATAGCCTGCACTGCGCTATTGACTGCGCTTGTGGTTGCAATGGGCTACGTTCCGGGGATTCCCGTACTTACAGGCAAGATTTATTGGTGTGACTTTGCCATCTTTACGGCAGGATACCTTATGGACCCCGTAAGTGCAATGATAGTCGGCGGAATAGGCACGACCTTCTTCGACTTATTCGGTATTAACGGCACGGCGTACAACGCAATCCCTTCCCTTTTAATTCACGGCTTACAGGGCTTGACCGCAGGACTTTTAATGCAGGTTTTAAAGAACTTCTTCAACAAAAAGGGAAGCTATAAGCGCGAGACCGTAATAGCTATTATTTCAAGCATACTCCCTGCCCTAATCGTAATTTTCGGTTATTTTATAAAGAGAATTACCTGGGAAGCAAAGCCTGCCGAAGTAGCCCTTTTAAAGATGCCTGCAAACGTTTTGCAGGAGGTTATAGGCATTACGGTAGCTATACTTATCTGCTACGTTGCAGGACTTAAAAAGAGACTTATAAAGGCTCATCTTCTTCCCGAATTTAAAAAGGAAGTTTTGGGTAAAAACGAAAACGCTAAACCTGCAGATAAAGTAGAGGAACAACCTGAAGAGGCACAGACCGAAGAGGCAACAGCGACCCAAACGGCAGTTAAAGACAATACCGAGTCGTCAAATTAAATACCAGAAATCAACAAAATATTAAGGAGCAAATAAATATGTCAGAAAGATACGAATTAAATAAAAACCTTGCACAGATGCTTAAAGGCGGTGTAATTATGGACGTAA
Organism: Candidatus Coproplasma sp.; assembly: GCA_051884115.1. Lineage (GTDB taxonomy): Bacteria > Bacillota > Clostridia > Christensenellales > Borkfalkiaceae > Coproplasma. The sequence continues at coordinate 24,192 of JBJEVA010000055.1, forward strand.
CCACGCCCGAACAGGCAAAAATTGCTGAGAAGGCAGGCGCGTGCGCCGTTATGGCATTGGAGAGAATACCTGCAGATATAAGGGCCGCGGGCGGTGTTTCCCGTATGAGCGACCCTAAAATGATTAAGGGTATTCAGGAAGCCGTTTCCATTCCCGTTATGGCAAAATGCCGTATCGGTCACTTTGCCGAAGCACAGATTTTACAGGCAATCGAAATCGACTATATAGACGAAAGCGAAGTTCTATCCCCTGCCGACGACAAATACCATATCGACAAAACTAAGTTCGACGTTCCTTTTGTCTGCGGTGCAAGAGATTTGGGCGAAGCGTTAAGGCGTATTGCCGAGGGTGCTTCTATGATAAGAACGAAGGGCGAACCGGGTACGGGCGATGTCGTTCAGGCGGTTAGGCACATGAGGGCAATGCAGTCCGAGATTAGAAGGGTCGTATCCCTTTCCGAGGACGAGCTGTACGAAACGGCAAAGACCTTACAGGTACCCTACGATTTGATTAAATACGTTCACGAAAACGGCAAACTCCCCGTAGTAAACTTCGCCGCAGGCGGTGTTGCAACCCCTGCCGACGCGGCACTTATGATGCAACTCGGCGCAGAGGGCGTATTCGTAGGTTCGGGCATATTCAAGAGCGGAAACCCCGAAAAGAGGGCTTCGGCAATCGTTAAAGCGGTTACCAATTACAACGACGCTAAAATGCTTGCAGAGCTTTCCGAAGATTTAGGCGAAGCTATGGTCGGCATTAACGAAAACGAAATTAAAATTATAATGGAAGAAAGGGGCAAATAATGCGAATAGGCGTATTAGCTTTGCAAGGAGCTTTTGCAGAACACGAAAAAATGCTCTCTGCCCTCGGTGCGCAATGTTTAGAAATAAGGCAAGCCGTTCACCTTGATAAGGGTATGGACGCACTTATTATCCCCGGAGGTGAAAGCACCGTTCAAGGCAAGCTATTAAGAGAGCTTGATATGATGGACAGAGTGCGCAATTTAATTGAAAACGGAATGCCCGTGTGGGGTACTTGCGCAGGGCTAATACTGCTTGCCAAGCACATATATGGCGGTGAACAGCCCCATTTAGCCACAATGAACGTTGTAGCAAAGCGCAACGCCTACGGTAGGCAACTCGGTAGTTTTGCTTGCGTTGCCCCCTTTAAAGGGATAGGCGAAACACCTATGACGTTCATACGCGCCCCTTACGTAGAGAGCGTTGGGGAAGGGGTTGAAATCCTATCGGAAGTTGGCGGAAAGATTGTTGCCGTAAGAGAGAAAAATATGCTTGCAACCTCCTTCCACCCGGAACTTACAGACAGCCTTGCCGTCCACGATTACTTTTTAAAAGAATTTGTTAAGTAACGTTCAACCAAAGTTTAGACGGCGGTGCGAAATAATTTCGCACCGCCGTCTTTATCGTTTTACTAAATTATAACCTTTTTCTTTTACTCAATTAACCTTACAACCTTTCGGCAATCTTTTGTAAGAAGGCTTTGCTTTCGAGCTTAACGGGGGTTACGCCTTCCTTCTTAAATAGGGGAATTAAATCGCCCGTCATATAGCCCGATTCGATTGTCTCTATCGTAGCCTTTTCAAGCTTTTTCGCAAATGCAGTAAGCTCTTCTATGCCGTCAAGCTCACCCCTCTTTGCAAGCGCACCCGTCCACGCCCATATGGTTGCGACGGAGTTGGTGGAAGTTTCCTCACCCTTTCTCCACTTGTAGTAGTGGCGAGTTACCGTGCCGTGAGCCGCTTCGAACTCGTAATTGCCGTCGGGTGAGACAAGCACCGAACTCATCATACCGAGCGAGCCGTAAGCCGTTGCCACCATATCGCTCATAACGTCGCCGTCGTAGTTCTTGCAAACCCAAAGCATTCCGCCTTCCGAGCGCACAACCCTTGCTACTATATCGTCGATTAAAGTGTACATATAGGTTATTCCGCACTCTTCAAACTTAGCCTTATACTCGTTTTCGTAAATTTCCGCGAAGATGTCCTTAAAACGGTGGTCGTAGGTTTTGGATATGGTGTCCTTTGCACCCAGCCACATATCAATCTTATGCTCTAAGGCGTAGTTAAAACAGGTGTGCGCGAAGTCTGAAATGGACTTATCGAGGTTATGCACGCCCTGAATTATTCCGTCGCCGGAGAAGGAATGAATGAGCTTGCGCTCCACCTCGTTGCCGTCCTTATCGGTAACTAAAAGGTAGGCGTTGTTACCGCCTTTTACCTTGGCTTCCACCGCGTTATAGATGTCGCCGTAGGCGTGACGGGCAAGAACAATGGGCTTTTTCCAACTCGGTACGTAGGGCTGTATGCCGTCAACCGATATGGGAGCGCGGAAAACCGTGCCGTCCAAAATACGGCGGATTGTGCCGTTAGGACTCTTCCACATTTGTTTAAGATTGTACTCTTCCACCCTCTGCGCGTTGGGGGTTATGGTTGCGCACTTTACGGCTACGCCGTATTTTTTTGTAGCTTCCGCACTCTCTACGGTTACTCTGTCGTCCGTCTTATCCCTTTCGGGCAAACCTAAATCGTAGTACTCGGTCTTTAAATCAACGTAGGGTTCGATGAGAATTTCCTTTATCCACTTCCATAAAACCCTCGTCATCTCGTCGCCGTCCATTTCGACAAGCGGAGTTTTCATCATAATTTTAGACATAATATATACCTCTCTTATGTAAGGCGTTTTCGTTACGTAAATATTTTACTATAAATTTATTTAATCTTGCAAGCGTTTGAAACGACAATATTATTGAGTATGCCCGTTGTGATTACCTTTTTGTTTGCGTTTAATAAAAACTCCCTTTTAGCGCAGTCGATAACTTGGCATAAGACCTTGTAAAAGTCACGGTAAGAAGTTGAGAGCAGGTATTGTGAAAGCGAGCCGGGGACGGTGTTTACTTCGCTTAAATACACCTCGCCCATGCATACAATAAAGTCAAACCGCACAATCCCCCTCATTGCAAGGGTTGAATAGACCCGTTTGGTTATTTTCTTAATTTCCTCCGAAGTATCCTCTTGCAATTGAGCCGGGAATATACGCTCGCCACCGCCCGAATATTTATCGTCATAGGAGAGAATTGCGCCCGAAGAGCGCACCTCTTCCAAGGGGGAAATTACCACCCCGTCACCCGAATAGTAGGCGGAGCAGTTTATTTCCTTTTTAGGCGAGAGGTATTCTTCCAACAGCACTGCGCTATCCAACTCGAAGGCAACGGCTAAGGCTTCTTTTAGCTCCTCTTCGTTGTCCGCCTTGGCTATGCCTATGCTTGAACCCAGCGTTGCAGGCTTTACGATTAAGGGGTAGCCTAACTCCTTAGCTCCTTCGATTGCCCCCTTACTATCCCTAAAATAAACATACTTTGCCGTCTTAACGCCCAAAGATTGCAGAACAAGTTTTGTATAATACTTATCCATAAACGCAGAGCTTTCAAACATATTAGCCGAGGCAAACGGAATTTTATTTAACTCCGCCGTACCTGCAACCGCACCGCCTTCATACACTCCGCCGTGACAGCAATTTATTATGCACTCCGTCTTAACGACGCCCTTAAATTTACCCTTTTTATTAAAAAGCACAAAACCGCCCGACGCCATAGAACAGGGAAAACTTTGGGGCAAGTTACCGCCCTTATAGTTTGTAACGGTAGCAAGGTTTTCGCCTGCGTACATATCGCCCTTTCTGTCGATATAGACGGGCAGAACGCTTTTCCCTCCCTTTAAAAGCACGTTACACACCATTGTACCCGTTATGACCGACACTTCGTTTTCACCCGAAACACCGCCGAACATAACGGCAACTTCGTAATTTTTAAGCATAAAAAAATCACCTCCGCCAAAAATTTTTCAGCTTTGGTGACTTATAGCCGTAACTACCCTTTTACGTGACGGCAATTATAAATACTGCTTAGGTAAATCGTTTAAAAAGAGTACCGCGTCGCCCTTGGATAAAAGTTTAGCAAGTTCGTCTTGTGCCGAAGCTAAATCGGGTACGGTCTTAATTTTTTCACCGTCACCGCCTGCGTTGATATAGCCGTTATATACAGCCTGAACGAGCGTTTCACCCACTAATATTACGCAGTCAAGCCCAACAAGGTAAGCGCCGAGGGCGTTATTTTCGCTCTCTTCGAGTATGCCCAACTCCACAAGACCGGGGGTTACGGCTATCTTTTTACCGCCGAAGGACTTTAAAACGTCTATCGCGCATTTTGCCCCCACGACGTTGGAGTTATAACCGTCGTCTAAAATGCTTATGCCGTTTCTTTCAAGGAGTTGAAGGCGGTGTTCAACGTAGGGAAGGCTTGCCACAATCTCTGCAATGTCCTCTATGCTTACCCCCAACTTATAGGCGAGGAGGGCGCAAAGCCCTATATTGTATGCGCTGTGCGCGCCCAAGAGCTTAGTTTTGATTCTTGCGCTCTTATTGCCCAAGGTCAAAGTAAATTCCGTACCCGTGCAGTCGGCTTTTACGTCCGATATGCAGTCGCACTTCTCCTTTGCCCCGTCAATATTCTTGAAGTAATCGTACGCGTCGCCTGAAATATAGCAGGTATTCTTGGTTGCCGAGATTATTTCACCCTTGGCGGAAATCACGTTATCAAGCGTTTTAAAACTCTCTAAATGCTGGGGGCAAATACCTGTAATTAAGGAATAGTCGGGGGTGAATGCCTTGCAGAGGGTTGCTATATCCCCCACCCTTCTCGCACCCATTTCGGCTATGAATATATCGCAATCGGTAAGCCCGTCGGAGTTTACCGTCTTGGCTAAGCCCATCGGCGTGTTATATGAAGAGGGGGTTGCAAGTACCCTGTACTTTTTTGTAAGCATAGCGTAGAGTATGTTTTTAGCAGTCGTCTTGCCGTAACTACCCGTAATTCCTATCGTTAAAACCTTAGCCTCCTTAACCGTGTTTTTAGCCGTTTTAAGGTAATACGAACAGATGTGCGCTTCCCAAATCTTAGAGATAAGGTTGGCAAGACAGATTATAAGAAGTGAACTTAAAGGCACAACGGACAGCGCCGAATACTTTAGTTGAGTAAAGAGCATTTGCCCAATTAAGCTGTCTGCAAAGTTAAGTAAGGTTGCAATAAGATAAGTAATTATTGCAAAGGTTACAAAAAGCGTTATATACAGCCTTTTAAGTCGGGAAGTAAACTTTACGTCCGACTTAACGGCGCGAGTTGCGTCCGCTATAAAGTACATAACAAAGAATATCAGGTATGCCGAAAGCCCTATAACCGAAGCCCATTTGCCTGCAAAGCTGAAACAGAGGGATATTACCGCACTTGCCAAAGCGGTGCAGATGAACATAAGCGTAAAGCGCGACTGCGTTAAATTATTTTTCTTGCCTGCCCACTTTAAAAATTCGCAGTTTCTATAACCGAACGACTGCAAAATCCCAAGCGGTTTTAAGCAAGCCACGCTAAGACAGCAAGCAAATACGAGTGCAATTATTACGCACTCTAACGTCGTCTGCCAATTTATAAAAAAATACCACATAATCTATCCTCTGTTTTATTCACACGGACTGCGCCTTAAGCCTGCCCCTTAAAAAATGTAGGGCAAGGCTATTGAACTTATTATAATTTTCCGAAAAGCAGAAGTGTCCGCCGTCAATTAGCTGTAGCTTACTGCCTTTTATGAGGTTATTAAATATTTCGCCCTCTTCGTCATAGGGAGTGACCGTATCTTCCCTGCCGTATATTAGTAGGGTTGGACATACAATCTTTTGCGCACACCCCTTTAAATCCTCGTTGACAATAAGCTTATAGCTCTCCTTCATCATAGGGGAAAGGCTACGGTACTCTTTGCTTCCAAAGTGCCTTTCTGCGTATTTGGGGAAGAACTTCTTTAAAAGCCTATACCGCTTTACCTGCCGTATATATTGGGGGGAACGGGGTTTTACCACCCCTGCTCCGCCTGTAATTATAAGCTTTTCGCAGAGTGAAATCTCTTGTGAAAAGAGTTTTAACGCCACCCTTGCGCCAAAGGAATGGGCAATTACGTATGCCCCTTTAATATCCATAGCCGAGATGAAATCTTTAAGCCAATTAGCATAGTCCCCCACAGACCAAGGTCGGTCGGTCATACCGCTTGAACCGAAGCAGGGCATATCGGGTGCAATACATAAAAAACCGTTTTTTGAAAGCTCTTGTATCTGATAGTAAAAACTCCGTTTATCCGAGAGATATCCGTGAAGCATTAGCACGGGTTTGCCCTCGCCTTTTACCATTGTGCTAACAAACAGCCCGTTTAAAAGAATTGCGTCACCCCAAATATTTAGAATTTTTTAAGACGTTTTTAAATTATTTTTTTAGTTCCTTGCACATAACAAGGCAGTCCTCTCCGTCCGAATAGTAGCGCGAACGGGCATAGACGCCTTTAAACCCCAACCCTAAGTACATACGCATAGCAGGTGCATTAGACACTCTTACTTCAAGGAAAATTTTTTCCGCACCCCTCTCTTCGGCGTTTTGAATTAAGGCGTTCATAAGCGTTTTGCCTATACCGCTACGCCTGTATTCCTCTGCGACGAGTACGTTCTCTAAGTCACAGTTTTCGCACACTACGCAAATACAGCCGTAGCCTATAACTTCTCCGCCCTCTTCGGCGACAAGCATAGTATAATTGGGATTTTCGAATAAAGATACTAAAGTTTTATAACTCCAATCCTCACCCTTAAAGCAGAGTTTTTCGAGTTCGGAAATGCTTAATATATCTTCGAATTTGCAATTGCGAATGGTCATACTCTGTTTAAACGAGCGTTGCGCTCCTCCTCCGCCTGAGATTTACGGACGTACAACGCCGACAACCCCTCCTTATCTCGGCACTTCAACCCCGCCTTAACAAGGCAATCCTTCATCTCTACCTTAGAATAGGAAGGAAGGGGTAAATTCTCAAAACCATAGACGGGGCGCGAAAGAGCAACAAGCTCTTCGTAAGATACGTATTTCGGCTCTATATCCTGCTCCCCCTCTTTGTTGTAACCGCAGATATAGTAGTGGTTGTGGGAAGCGTCGATTGCAACAAGATATTCGCAGTCGCTGTTTATATTATATGAAAGCACGTCGAACGCCGTTACACCCACCGCCTTTTTTGAAAGGGCAGTCGCAAACCCTTTAACGCAGGATATTCCTATCCTAATCCCCGTAAAAGACCCGGGGCCTGTTACCGCAACAAAATAATCGCAGTCGGCGATAGCGAGCTGAGCCTCGTTCAAGGTCTTATCAATCTCGTCCATAAGTATGACGGAATGGCGCATAGCGCAATCGGATATATGGTTTAAGGTAGGCACTCCGTCCTTATATGCCACTACGGTTAAGTAGCGCGACGAAGTATCCACAGCCAGAAAGTTACTCACAGATAATCTCCCTCTCGTTTTCGGAAAGCTTTAAAATTCTTACCCTTTTACAGTTTTCGGGCAGGACGTCCTCTATGTTTTGCGCCCATTCGATTACGCATATGCCGTCTGCATAGAAATAATCGCAAAGTCCCAATCTTTCCGCCTGTGCGCCACAGCTAAGCCTGTAACAGTCATAGTGGTAGAGCTTGCCGTAATAGTCGTTCATATAGGCATATGTAGGGCTCAATATCTCGTCTTCTATGCCTAAGCCCTTGGCGATGCCCTTAACAAACACGGTTTTGCCGGCACCCATTTCGCCATCTAACAAGACGACGTCGCCCGACTCTAACGTCTTTGCGTATTCAGTTGCGAAATTTAAAGTTGAACTTTCGCTATCCGATAAAAAAACTGCCATACAGATATTATACCCCGTACGGCAGAGTTTTGCAATAGATTTGACGATGATTATATAAGTAGCGCGTCTATCTTTTAAGCCAAAAAATATCTTAAAAGCACACCTGCAACCAAAAGTAAGACTACGACTGCACATACGCAAACCGTAATTATAGTACGTTTTCTTACCTTTGCCTTACTTGCCGTTGCTTCTTCTTCGGTTTGGTTTTCGTTGACCTTAACTTCTAACTTGTCTGCAAGTTTATTTATAATACGGGAAATATGCTTATAGATAGGCAGGGTTATTAAAATGGCTATCAGACAGCGCATAACGTTAAAGGGAAGGACCGACGCCCAGAGATAGAAGTTATAGAAGGTCTTTTGCGTACAGCCCTCGCCGAATATGCCCTGCATAATGCTTACGAGCGGAACCCACGAACCCTTGAAAAACAATTGACGGTAAAAGGGAACAAGCACAAGATAGTTTGCAAGTATTGCCATTGCAACCGAAGCTACCGTTCCTACCGCCATACCCACAAGCGAACCTTTGAAAGTACGGTGGCGTTTATATATAATTCCGGCAGGCAGAACAAAGGCTAAGCCTATCAGCAAATCGGCAAGCTCACCCACGAAAACGGTGGTCGTTCCCTTGATTATAAGCTTTATCAAAATCTTGAAAAGAACTATTAGCGAACCTGCTACGGGACCTAACGCAAACGTGCCGATAAGTGCAGGAATGTCCGAAAAATTCAACTCTAACCACGAAGGAAAGATTGCCGAAATGGGGAAACCGAACACATACAATACGCCCGAAAGTGCGGAAAAAAGTGCAATAACCGCAATACGGGTAGGGGAGAAATAGGTTTTTGATTTTACCATAATAAGAACTCCTTAAAAATTTTTAATTTAAGTCGTTCTTTAAAACAAAAACCCCGAAAAAACTTCGGGGTCAATTACTTAAAAGCTTAATTGCTACGCACATATGCGTAGGCAAAAGTTTTCTTTTATCATCCGGACTATACCGTCGGTTTCGGAATTTCACCGAATCGGGAGAAGTGTTTTAGCTTTCGCCATACCCTTCTCTTCGCAGACTTTACTGCCGGTGGGGAATTGCACCCCGCCCCAAAGAATAACTTAAATTTTATTATATTATACGGCTGAACTTATGTATTGTCAACCAATCGCACGTAAAATAATTGTGCGGTTCGCTATGAATTTTAACGCCAACGTGTAGCCTTACTCGCTGATAAACAGAACGCCGAGAGTGTTCCTGCCACAGTGTGAAGTTACTATTCCGCCTGCAACCGTTTCGATAACCTCGTTAAATTCAAAGTTTTCCGCAACCATTGACTTTGCCAAATCGACAAGTTCTTTATCGGCAGAGCTGTGGGTTATAAAGCAACGCGTCTTATCGTAATCGCGGTAAGTCGCCTTTAAATCTGTAATATAGTTGCGGATACACCTCTCCATACCGCCCATATACTTCTTTTTTGCAACGAGCTGTCCGCTTTCGTTTTCGCAAATCATAGGGTGAAGCTTTAAGACCTTTGCGCCGAGCATTGCCGCCAAAGAGCATCTTCCGCCCTTATGCAGATAGTCGAGGGCGTCAGGGACAAATGAGGTGTTGACCTTTACCCTTAAAGAGTTAATAGTTTCAACTATTTCATCAACCCCTTTACCCTCCTTAACGAGGTCGCAAGCCTTCATAACCAAAAGCCCCTGACCTGTGGAGAGGGCAAGACTGTCAATAACCTTTACCTTTCCGCCGAACAATTCCGAAGCCTTATACGCCGAATTGTGGCTTGAAGAAGCCATAGATGAAATATTGAAGTGAATAAGATAGTCGTTGTCCTTTAAATTACTTTTAAAGAACTCCGTATATTCATCTAAAGAGCCTGCCGCCGTCTTAGGCAACACACCGCTTTTTGCTACGTAGTCGAATATATCCTGTGGGGTTATCCCCTCACCGTCTTTAAAACTCTTATCGCCGAGAACCACGGTCAAAGGGAATATGCCTATGCCGTTCTTTTCAACAAGTTCTTTGCCTAAATCGCAGGTCGAATCCGACGTGATTTTGATTTTCATATTTAACTCCGTTAAAGCACACAATACTTATGAAAATATAATACCACTCAATCGTAAAAATTTCAACCCTGCAAATGAGAAAATTTGGTGAAAAGTACAAAAAGCATTATTCCGTCCATAAATTTAATAAGTTCTCTTTGCCCTCGTTTACCTTTCAAAATAGGCAATGCCTACGCACCCTCTCCCCACGTGCGTGCCTACTACCGCCCCAACGTTATATACGGGTAAGCCCTTTAACCCCGTCTTCTGCTCGACCGCGGGAGCAAAGATTTCTAACCTTTCTAAACAGTCGGAATGACCTAAGCACATAGCCCTTTGCCTATCGATATTACCAATATATGAAATAACGCTATTCATTGCGTGCCTTACTCCTACGGGTTTGCCTATTGATTTTAAAAGTCCGTTTTCAAGGGTTACTACGGGTTTTATCTTTAACACCGTCGCCGCCAACCCTGCCGTCATAGACAGTCTTCCGCCCTTGATAAGGTTGCTCACGTCGTCAATCATGGCAAATAGTTTCGCCTTGCCCTTTATCGCCTCTATCTGCTCTTTAAGTTCCTTTAGCGTTGCGCCTGCGTTAGCTAATTTAACCGCTTCCCTTACGATTATGTTTTGAGTAATTGTCACGCCGAGCGTATCGCATATGGCAACGTCGGGGGAGTTTAACCGCGCTACCGCCCTTTGAAGGGCGTTAAAAGAACCCGAAAGCTTTGAAGAAAGCGTTAAGACAAAGACCTGATTGCCACAATTCAGTTCCTCTTCGATTGCCTCCTTATAGGTCTCTTCGTTTATAAGCGAAGTCGAAGGCAATTTTTTACTGTCTTTAAGTTTGGTGTAAAACTGACTGTCGGTGAGGTTTACGCCGGGAGTGAACTCCTCGCCGTCGAAATATACTTTAATGGGTATAACCTTAATATTAAGCTCTCTTGCCTCTTCTACCGTAAAATCGGAGGCTCCGTCCGTAATTATTTTAATCATTAAATATCTTCCTTGCAAAATTTTCTTTTATATGATACAATTGTCACACACATAGTAGCACAGCAGGCTAATTTTATGCAAACCGAAATAAAGGTGACAAGCCTTACTGTGATAGGACGAGCGAAAATGTATCACAAGACTAATAAAAACAAACTCAATATTTTTGTAAGGGAATGTATTTGGACGGCAACCTTTGCCCTTATCAAGGAAAAGAACTTTGAAAAGGTGACCATAACCGAGATTATTGCACGAGCAGGGGTGAGCCGTATGGGCTTTTACCGCAACTATGACTGCAAGGAGAGCGTAATCGAGGACTTTGTTTTGACCCAATTTGAAAACACGGTAGAGAAGATTGAAGAGGTTCGTCCCCTCAATTTTAAAACGTATAACATACTCGTTACCGTCCTCGAAAACTTTAAACTGTATGCCGACAAGATAAATCTACTATTAGATTGCAACCTCGATTCGCTTTTGTTTCGCTGTTATAAAAAGGCGTATTATAAGCTTTACTCCGCAAAAAGGGAGAGTCAGGCGCACTATTACTACAATGAAATTTTTATTGCAAATCTATTCGCTCTCGAATGTGCCTGGGCGCGTTCGGGAATGAAGGAATCGCCTGAAAAGCTTGCAAAGCTATATTCTAAAATTCTTATTATGCAGAGCAAAGTCTAAATAAACGCCACATATTACGGGGGTAATTTATAATTTTGCATATTTTAAGGGCGGTTTGCCGACTTCGGCAAACCGCCCTTTATTCTAATTTTAATTACTGCTTTTTGTTCGTCAATGCGCCAATCACTCCGCATATGCCTGCGCCTATTATAAACACAACCCAAGTGGGGTGCCAGATTTTAAGCACAAAGCCGAAAATCAAAAAGATTATAAGCGCCGAAACCATAACCGTACCGCAGACAAATCCGCCAATCCTTTCTTTTAAAGATTTTCCCTCCGGATTGCCGTCGGTCATTCCGCCTGCCCATATGCATACGAGAACACCGCCTAAAAAGATGAGCCAGGTGGGGTGCCAAAGCCCTAACGTCAGCCCTAAGCAAAGATATATAATACCGCATACGGCAAATACTCCCGAACAAATTGAAGCGCCGATTGCCGTTATACGCTTCTTCCTCTCCTCTTCCTTTACCGTGGCATCGTCATTATTTTCAATATCGGCAGAAGTCTGAGTTTCAAAGGACTGCTCTTCGTTATCGGTTTTGCCCTCTTTGACGTCACCGCGCAAAAGGTCGTCAAGCGTTACGTTAAACCTATCGCAAAGGGTTATAAGCTTTTCCGTTTCGGGGTAAGCTTCACCCGTTTCCCACTTAGATACCGACTGACGGGATACGTTGAGCTCTTCCGCAAGCTCTTCCTGCGTTATCTTATTCTTTTTCCTTAAATACTGTAAGTTGTCTGCAAAAGACATAATTCTCTCCTTTATTTTAATGGTTGCTTTTAAAACTTATGGTTACATTATACAACGAACATTAAGCTTTTTCAACCACCTTACAAGTGCTTATGGGAAAATAATAGCGCAACCAATGGTTGCGCTATGCTTATTTTAACAATTTATAAATAGTTTTAGTTTGGTTGGAAAACTTACCTTACGCAGTCGGCATAGAGGGGGAATGCCTGACAAAGCTTCGCCACCTCTGCGGTTACGTGTTCGTAAGCTTCTTCCTTCTTTTCGATAATCTCGGTAATAAGACGGGCGATTTTACGCGCCTCTTCTTCCTTCATTCCGCGCGAAGTCATTGCAGGGGTACCTATTCTTATACCGCTGGTTACGAAGGGCTTCTGCTTGTCGAAGGGTATTGCGTTCTTGTTGACGGTGATATGAACGTCGTCGAGCATATGCTCAAGCTCCTTACCCGTCAAACCCTTATCGGTGAGGTCGAGCAAAATTAAGTGATTGTCCGTTCCGCCCGATACCATCTTTACGCCGAGTTTTGTAAACTCGTCCGCCATAGCCGAAGCGTTCTTTACTATCTGCGCCTGATATTCCTTAAATTCAGGGGTTAACGCCTCCTTGAAGGCGACAGCCTTTGCCGCGATAATGTGCATTAAAGGACCGCCCTGTATGCCGGGGAATACGGCTTTATCGATTGCCTTGCCGTACTCTTCCTTGCACATAATGACGCCCCCTCTCGGTCCCCTTAAAGTCTTATGAGTGGTTGTCGTTACGAAGTCCGCATAGGGTACGGGCGAGGGGTGAAGCCCTGTTGCAACCAAGCCTGCTATGTGGGCGATATCCACCATCATAAGTGCGCCTACCTTATCGCAGATTTCCCTTATACGCTTGAAGTCGATAACTCTGGGGTATGCGCTTGCGCCTGAAACTATCATCTTGGGCTTACACTCAAGGGCGATTTTCTCCATTTCGTCATAGTCGATAAGCTGGTCGCTCTCCCTTACTCCGTAGGGAACTATATTGAAATACTTACCTGAAATGTTTACGGGAGAACCGTGGGAGAGATGTCCGCCGTGGGCAAGGTTCATACCCATAACCGTATCGCCGGGTTGGAGGACTGCAAAGAAAACGGCAAGGTTTGCACTTGCACCCGAATGGGGCTGTACGTTACAGTATTCACAGCCGAAGATTTCTTTAAGTCTGTTGCGTGCAAGGTCTTCAGCGACGTCAACGCACTGGCAACCGCCGTAATATCTGTGACCGGGATAGCCCTCTGCATACTTATTCGTAAGGTGGCTTCCTGCCGTTGCAAGCACTGCAGGGGATACGAAGTTTTCGCTGGCAATCAGTTCGATGTTGCCTTGCTGACGGGCAAGCTCTGCTTTAAGCGCCTCGGCTACTTCGGGGTCGGTTTGTTCTATTAAAGATATATCTATCATAGTTCTTCCTCTCGCAAAAATTTATAAATATACAATTATTATAACATATATCGCAAAGATATACAATCGTTTGAATAAAATTTGTGTAAAAAATTTATAAATGTTTATAAACGCGAAAGGCTTTTCCTTTAAGAGAGAAAAAGGTGTAACTTTATATAAAAATTTTAAAATCGGGTATTGAAATATTTTATTTGGCGTGTTATAATCGTTAGTGACAAAATATTGTTTTGGGAGATTTAAAATGAAAGACAGCAATTGCGGATATTGTATGAGGGGCGAACTTTTAGAAAAGTTCGGAATTTTTATCTGTGACTTGGAAGTTTCTTCGCTCATACTCTTTAAGGAGCAGTCGAAACCCGGCAGATGCATAGTGGCTTATAAGGACCACGTAAGCGAAATCGTCAACATTTCCGACGAGGAGCGCAACCTCTTCTTCGCTGACGTCAACAAGGTAGCTAAGGCTATTCACAAGGCATTCAGCCCCGATAAGCTTAACTACGGTATGTACGGCGATACGGGTTGTCACCTCCACGTGCATCTCTGTCCTAAGTACAAGGACTGTGACGAATGGGGCGGAACGTTTACTATGAATCCCCAAAAGACATATTTGACGGACGCAGAGTATGCGGAGATGATTGAAAAAATCAAATCAGCTTTAAAAGAAGTTTAATTTAGCTTTAATTAACCAAACCGTAAATTATAAAATGATATAGAGGGAGAGAAAACATGGCTCATAACGTTATAGCCGAGGCTAAAAGGTGCCTCAACTGTAAAAAACCTTTATGCAGAACGGGCTGTCCTATAAGCACGCCCATACCCGATTTTATTCAGACCTTTTTAAAGGGCGATATCGACGAAGCAGGCAGAATGCTGTTCGACAACAACCCCCTGTCCGTCGTATGCTCGATTGTGTGCAACCACGGCAATCAGTGCCAAGGTCACTGCGTAAGGGGTTTGAAGGGCGCACCCGTAGAAATTTCTACCATAGAAAACTTTATTTCCGAACGCTATCTCGATAGTTTGGAGTTGACCAAAGCGCCTTCTAACGGAATTAAGGTTGCCGTTGTAGGTTCGGGTCCTGCCGGTATTACCATTGCAATCAAGATGGCACAGCTCGGATATGACGTAACCGTATTTGAGAGCAAGTCGGACATAGGCGGTGTACTCCGCTTCGGTATTCCCGAATTTAGACTTCCTAAGTCTATAATAGACAGATATAAGACGCTTATGCTCCATATGGGTATTAAGATTAAGTTCAACATAACCATAGGTAAGGCGTTCGGCGTGGAAGAACTCTTCCGCGACGGTTTCGAGGCGATTTCCATAGGTACGGGCGTTACCTGGCCTATTGCCCTCAATATTAAGGGTGAAACGCTCGGTCACGTTCATTACGGAGTCCACTTCCTTGAAAGACCCGAAGCTTACCGCGGTCAGCTCGGCAACAGCATGATTATAATAGGTGCCGGTAACGTTGCTATGGACGTAGCGAGAACGGCGCTTAGAATGGGCGTTAAGGACGTTAAAATCACCGTCCGTTCGGACAACTACTCGGCAAGCGAAGAGGAAAAGGAATACGCTGAGTACGAGGGTGCAGAGTTTGTGTATAACAAACAGCCCGTTGAAATAACCGACGAGGGCGTTATGTTTGCAGATACCGTCTGCGACGAAGAACACAGGTTGGTTTCTGTTTCGGATACCCCTACCCTTATGAAGGCGGACAGCGTTATGATTTGCATTTCGCAAAGACCTTCCAACCTTATTTTAAGCCAGACCGAGGGTCTTGAAACCAACGAGAGAGGTCTTGCAAAAATAGGTGCAAACGGCGAAACCACCCGTGAAGGCGTATTTGCTTCGGGCGACGTAGTTAAGGGTGCTAAGACGGTTGTCGAGGCGGCAGAGCAGTCTAAGCGCGTAGCTCTTGCAATGCACGAATACTTGCAAAATAAACACAAGGCAACGCCTTGACTATAATATATTAGGTAAAAATTTTAAACGCCCCGCACGAAAGTGCGGGGCGAATTATTTAATTGTCGGACTTCGTACTCTGGGATTGCCACAGCGACTTGCAGTCGCTTCGCAATGACGGGTAAACCCAACTTCTAATACTATCCACCTTATTCGGGTAAGTCCCTCTTCATAGATACGAGCTCGTCAACGCAAACTTCGCTTTAAACCGTTTGAGTAAACACAAACGGCAACTTTGCTTCGTTGCGTCTCCTCTTCCCACAAAATCTTTGCCAAGCAAATCTTTTGCGGGAACCCTGTTATTGCCTGCGGATTTGGCGAAAGGAGCTTACTAAAAACGTAAGTGACTGATGCGGAGCGGAGCACAACGCAGAAATGCGAAGTATATATGAAGAGAATAAATTACGGCTGTTTGCCGATATACGCCAATATACCGCCGTCAACGTAGAGAACGTGGCCGTTTACGAAGTCGGAAGCGTCGGACGCGAGGAACACTGCGGGACCTGCCAAATCTTCGGGGTTGCCCCAACGCTCTGCAGGGGTCTTAGCCAAAATGAAGCTGTCGAAAGGATGACGGCTTCCGTCGGGCTGAATTTCACGAAGGGGAGCGGTTTGAGGAGTAGCGATATAGCCGGGTCCTATGCCGTTGCACTGAATGTTATATTTGCCGTATTCGGAGCAGATGTTACGGGTAAGCATCTTTAAACCACCCTTAGCCGCAGCGTAAGCGGATACGGTTTCTCTGCCGAGTTCGCTCATCATAGAGCAGATGTTAATAATCTTGCCGTGTCCCTTTTTAATCATCGAAGGGATAACTGCCTTTGATACGATGAAAGGAGCGTTAAGGTCAACGTCTATAACCTTTCTGAAATCAGATGCGCTCATCTCGGTCATAGGAATACGCTTGATGATACCTGCGTTGTTAACGAGGATATCAATCACGCCAACTTCCTTTTCTACCTGAGCTACGAGTGCGTTTACCGCATCTTCGTCGGTTACGTCGCAAACGTAGCCGTGAGCCTTAATTCCTTTTTCAGCATATGCAGCCAAGCCCTTATCTACGAGCTCCTGCTTGATGTCGTTAAATACGATGGTTGCGCCGGCTTCTGCATATGCCGATGCAATAGCAAAACCGATTCCGTAGGAAGCGCCCGTTACGAGAGCTACTTTACCTTTAAGTGAAAACTTCTGTTCAAATCCCATTATGGTTTCTCCTTAAAAAAATTTTTGTACATTTTAATTATACCATATAATACTCAGCCTGTAAAGTCCGAAATTAAATTTTAACGCGAACTTTTAATGAAAAACTATTGAATATACCGTGATTTTAAGTTATAATAAAATTATGAGTAACAAAAGCGGAAGCAGGTTAAGCCCTGTTCAAAAAGCTATTATCATAATTGCAAGCATTTTTATTTTTATAAACGTGGTATATTTAACTTGCCTTATAGGCGAGAGAATTGCCTACGGCTCCTTTTTCTCAAACGCCAAAGCAGAATTTTCTACCCCCGGTATGAACAAGGGATTTGTCGGTCAGGGGTTGGACTATTTAGAAGAGCAGAACGCCTTCCTATCCTGCGGTTATAACGCAAAGAAGGGTAAGCCCTCCTCCGTCTATTACATAAACGCCAAGGGTAAGTCACGCGAAATAGTGCTTAAAAACGCAGACGGCAGTGCCTACACGGGACACACGGGCGGAATTGCCCATTACGGCGACTACGTATTTATTACGGGTTCAAGCGGTTGTGACGTTTTTAATCTATCCGACTTTACCTCCGGCAACTCGGAGGCGAAGAAAATTGGCGAAATCTATTCCCCTGAAGGGCACGACCCCGCCTTTGTAACCATCAAAGGCAATATGCTGTACGAGGGTTCGTTCTACCGTAAAGGCAATTACGAAACGCCCGAAAACGAACGAATAACTACCCCGTTCGGCGATAACAACGTGGCTATTATCTACGCCTACGAATTGGGCGGAAGCGAAAACTTAGGCGTAAGCGCCAACCCCGTAGAGGCTTACTCCGTTCGCGGTCTTGTTCAGGGAATGACCTTTACCGAAAACAGTATAGTCCTCTCTTGCAGTTGGGGCTTATCCGCCTCCCACCTCTATTTTTACAATATGGAAAGCTTACAGCAAGGACAGCTTACCGTCGGAGGCGAGCAAATACCTATAAAGTATTTAGATTCTTCTTGCCTTGTAAAGACGGTTAAAGCTCCGCCTATGAGCGAGGAGATTGTCTATAAAGACGGCAAGATTTACATTATGACCGAATCCGCCTCCAACAAGTACGTATTCGGAAAGATTATGAGCGGAAACAAAATTTACAGCTACAAGACCACGTCTTGACTTTGTATCTTAATTACTTAACCGCTTGACCAACTCTTCACTAATCAAACAAGGCAATGCCTTGACTATGTATCTTAATTACTTAACCGCTTGACCAACTCACCACTAATCAAACAAGGCTATAAATAGGTGCGTCATTGCGAGGGTGTTGCTTAGCAACCCCGTGGCAATCTCTTCGGGTATGGGCGGAGTGGTGCAACCACAAGACCATGTCTTGACTTTGTATCTTAATTACTTAACCGCTTGACCTACTTATCACAAATCAACTAATACACTACCGCGCCCAACGCCGTTAATAAAACGGCGTTGGGCGTTTTTATTTAATACTTTTTATTCCTTATTTAAGCTTATCGCCCCCCATTAAAACCCGTTATTCCTACTTAAAACTTTTGAACTTTTACTTAAAATTCATTATTCCCTATTTTTTGACAGTCCTTTAACAAAACTTTTACACAACTTTCTTTTAAATTTGCTTGTAATATTTGTAATTATAATGTATGATAAATGTAATATAAAGTAATGACATTTAGGACTTATAGCCAAATATGAATACTAAACAAAAGGTTTTACTTTTAAGTTGCGGTACGGGCGAAGGACATAACAGTTGCGCCCATGCGATTGAATACCGCCTTAAAGAAAAGGGCATACATTGCGAGTTTAAAGACGTTGGGGAGTTTATTAGCAAAGAGAACGTTGAACGTGTAAATAAGAGATACGCAAATTTTATACGCAGAACGCCACGTCTTTTCGGCGTTGTCTTTGCTATGGGTATGGCGTATGACACGTTGCGCCTCCCCTCGCCCATTTACCCCAAATACGCAAAGTGCGCAGACCCGCTATATAATTATATTAAGGAAAATGGTTTTACCCGTGTTATCTGCACTCACTTTTATGCAATGAACGCAATGACCGAGCTACGCAAAAGATACGGCTATGACATACCCTGCTACGGAGTAATGACCGACTACACCATTCACCCCTTTGTAAAAGAGACTAAGATGGACGGCTACTTTGTACCCGATGCAAAGGTTGCAAGGCAGTTTATGAATAAAGGGTTCAGTGCGGACAAGATAATAATTTCCGGCATACCCGTCCACCCTAAATTCAACTTAAATATAAGTAAGGCGGAGGCAAGGAAAAGGCTAAACCTTGACCAAGGCAAAAAGCTCGTATTGATTA
Organism: Candidatus Coproplasma sp.; assembly: GCA_051884115.1. Lineage (GTDB taxonomy): Bacteria > Bacillota > Clostridia > Christensenellales > Borkfalkiaceae > Coproplasma. The sequence continues at coordinate 43,338 of JBJEVA010000055.1, forward strand.
TGACGGGTGGGGAAGGGTGCGGTAACGTTAAAAAACTGTGCAAAAAGCTTGCCCGTTCATTCGACGAAAACCACACCTTTATAGTTTTATGCGGAAGAAACCAAAAGCTTAAAGATACGCTTGACAAATTTTTTTCAGGTGACGAAAGGTTTAAAACGGTTGGATTTACCAACGACGTTCACCTCTATTTAAAGGCTACGGACTGCGTTCTTTCTAAATCCGGCGGACTTTCCGTAACCGAAATAGCCGTATCTAACGTTCCGTTTATCAACTTAAACGCCATACCGGGATTGGAGACGGCTAACCTTAAAACCTTTACCCGCCAAGGGCTGTCCCTTAACGGAAAAACGGTTAAAAAGGCTGTTAACTGTACCCATAAATTGCTAACCGACAGTGCGCTTGCCGTTAATATTCAATCCTTACAGAGGCGTTACGTAGAGGCTGACGCTACCAATCTTATTTGTCAAATTGTTTTGGAGGCTAAAAGAAATGACTATACTCATTTGGATACTGTTTATTGTAATGGGCTTTCTTATGGGGAGCATAATGTTTTGCAAGACAATACCTGCGTTGTTAACCCGTAAAGATATTTGCGAGATTAGCGACGACAGCAACCCCGGTGCCTTTAATTGCTTTAAGCACTTCGGCAAAGGAATCGGCGCGCTGTGCCTTACCCTTGACATCTTAAAGGGGTTTTTACCCGTATTCCTTGCCTGCATTTTTCTTGATAAAGACAGCGGGCTTCTATCCTTGGTTATGATTGCACCCGTTTTAGGACACGCTGTGGGTATGTTTAACCGCTTTCACGGCGGTAAATGCATAGCGACCTCTTTCGGGGTAATGTTAGGTATATTGCCCGTAACCTGGATAGGACTTGCCCTGCTTGCAGTGCTCTATATACTGTTCTCCACCTTGATTAAAATCAACCCGAATAGATTGCGTAGCATAATAACCTTTGCCGTTTACGGCATTGCCTGTGCTGTTATTTTAAGCGTCCTAAGTATGTTTAACGTTGCGGTAGGTTGCCTTACCATTGCAATCATTGCCATAGTAAAACACATTGTCGCAAAGGATAGCCAAGCAACTATGGAAGACTTAGAAAACAGTGAAACGCAAAACAACGCCGTTGTTTAATAGATAAATAAAAACTAAACCGCCCGAGAAAAAACTCGTGCGGTTTTGCTTTATGATTAAAAAAAGCGATGTGCCTGAAAAGACGCATCGCTTAAATTATTTTTTTAATTACTCACCCTTGAAAGGAAGGAGAGCGGCCACTCTTGCACGTTTGATAGCCTTAGAAAGCTCTCTCTGGTGCTTAGCGCAGTTACCGCTCATACGGCGGGGAAGCATTTTACCAGATTCGGTAACGAACTTTTTAAGACGGTTTACGTCCTTATAGTCGATAGCTTCCACCTTTTCCTGGCAGAAAACGCAAACCTTTCTGCGGGGAACTCTTTTGAAGGGCTTTTTTGCGCCTGCGGGGGCTGTGCTTGCAGGTGTTGCAGTTGTCGTAGTCTTATCTTCCATTTTAACTAACTCCTTATAGTCTATTCACACGGATTAGAAAGGTATATCGCTATCGTCGTCAAACGACTGTAAAGCAGGTTTTTTGCCACCGCTTCTTGCTCCGCTTACGGGTGCGTCGCTTTCATAGCCGGCGTCTCCGTTAGAAGAGCCACGGGGGGATAAAAATTCCACGTCCTGCGCAATAATATCAATAGCCGTGCGTTTGTTACCCTGACTGTCTTCAAAATTGCGGAGTTCTATAGAACCGCTGACTGCCACTTTGTTGCCTTTCTTAGCATAACGGGAAACCGTTTCGCCAAGTCCGCGCCAAGCGGTAATATTGAAGAAGTCAGTCTTTCTTTCGCCGTCGGCACCCGAATAATTTCTGTTTACGGCAATTGCAAAACGGCAGATAGATACGCCACTGCTCGTCTCCGTAAGCTCGGGGTCACGCGTAAGATTACCAATTAAAAACACTTTGTTCATCTGTTTTTACCTTATTTAACCGTTATCATTCTTCTTAAAACTTCTACTGAAAGACCTGCAATTCTGTCAAGTTCCTTTACGGTAGTAGCTTCGGCTTCAAAAGTCATCAATACGTAGTAGCCGTCGGACTTATAGTTGATAGGATAAGCCAACTTCTTTACGCCCCACTTATCTGTGGTTGCGACTTTACCGCCGTTATTGGTAACGATACCTTCAAACTTAGCAACGAAAGATTCCTTTGCCTCGTCGGAAAGAGATGCGTCCAATACGTAAAGCATTTCGTAAGTTTTCATAATTTCACCTCCCGGACTTAATCGGCATACCTTCTCGGTATGCAAGGTGTGACCGCTTATACGGCACGCGCGTTATATATAAACGCCATAATATAATACTATATTAAATTTTCTTTGTCAAACGTTTTATAAGACAGATTACGTAAGATTGCCTATTATGAAGGCTATAAGCGAGGTTAACGTCATATCGCCTAAGGCTACCGCCTGAGCTTCGTCGGTCGTTACGCTTCCGTCTGCCTTTACGTAATAGGTTACAGGGGTTGAGCCTACAACCGTCGTAATTTTGATTTTTTTATCAAGGTCGCCGGCGGTTACTTCCCCCGAGTCGATTAACTTTGCTTTATACAAATCTTTAAGCGCAGAGTTGCAAACGGTGTTTGCGCAGGCATCTACCATGTTGTTGAAGTTGTTTAAGGTGTATGCCTTTTCAGCTCCGTTCTTATAGAGAATGAGCTTCCACATTCCCTGTGCCTGACCGTAGGTGTAATATACCGTTTCGCCCCTATTGTTCCAATCGCTTTCAAAGAGCCTGCCGAGCTTATCGTCGTATGCCGTACCCGTCAAAGGAGTACCTTCGGAATCGACGGTATTCTTCAACGTAAGCGAATATACACCGTCTATGTATTCATAGTAGAGCCAATTCTCTTTAAAGCCTACTACTTTAAGATTGCCTGCAACCGCCTCGTCGTCGCCGTAGGTGTAATAGGTTACGTCGCTTGACATCTCTTCGGCAGAGGCAAATGTTAAACCGCTTGAAAGTACGTAGGTACTGCCACTCTTTTCGTAGGTGTAATACATCCAGCTTGCGTTAAAGTCAACCAACCGCATAGGTTCTGTGCCTGTAGGAACGCCATATACTTCCTCGGCATAGATACGCTGAACGATTATCTTATCGATTTCGTCGCCAAGGTCAACTACCTTTACGTTCTTTAACTGGTTTAACAATACGTTGTCGCTGTCGGGATATACGTCGCTGACCTTTAATCCCTTTATACAGTCGTCCAATCCGTCAATCGTAGAATCCTTGATAGCCAAAAGAATGGACGAAGTACCATCTGCCGTGGTATCGATAATATCGCCTATCTTAAGACCGCCTATTATTCCGTCCAAATCGGTGCCGAGACTGCCGATTGTACAGTCTGCAATCTTCTGCAAAATGATATGCGAATTGCCGTCGATAGCTATTACGTCGCTTATCTTAAGTCCGTCGATTACTCCGTCGATTTGACTTTCGAGATTGCCGATAGTTATATCTTTGAGCTTCTGCAAAATGATATGGGAATTGCCGTCGATTTCGATTATATCGCCTATGGTAAGCCCGTTTATAACACCGTCGATTTCGTTTCCGAGATTGCCGATAGTAATATCTTTGAGCTTCTGCAAAATGATATGAGAATTGCTATCGATAGCAATAACACTGCTTAAAGCGAGATTATTTATATCGTCTCCTATGCTGTTGAGCGTAGAAGATGCAAGGCTCTGCAAGAAGATAGGAGTACCTTCCGCCGTGGTATCGATGATTTCGCCTATGGTGAGCGTTTCAATTCTGCTACCCAAATTGTTTATCGTACAATCCGCAATGCTCTTTAATATAAGCGGAGTACCGTCTGCCGTGGTGTCGATTATATCTCCTATGGTAAGAGTATCTATCATTCCGCTCAAACCGCTGATTGTGGTATCTTTAATCTTTTGCAAGATGAGAGGGTCGGAACTTGTGATAGAAATAATATCGCCGATGGTTAAAACGGTCTGCAAGTCGTTGATACGGGTAGGCACTTCGCTTACCTTTGTGCCGTTGATTATTACCGTATCCGTTCCGTCGTTATACCAAGCCGAAGTTATCTTATTCCCCTCTGCATAGATATAGCAAACCTTTTCGGTTTCGCCCACCTTATATTTAGCCGTGTAATTGTAGGTTTTACCGCTAACCGCGTCAACCGCCTCCGTTACCGCCTCTACGCCATAGACGCCGTAGCCTATGTAAGCCACGATGCTCTCGGTCGGGTTAATATCCATAAATTCAGGGAGAGCAAGATTTTCGGTTACGCCGTTTACCTTTTCGGGTATCTTATCGATTATTGTTGCAGGCACAGCCGTATCGTTTGCGCCATAGACAACCTTAGCCACGGTTTTATCGGCATTTGCGTAAATCCTTGCCTCATAGCTCTCGGTATCGCTTACCTTGTAAGTGCCTACGTACTGATAAGCCTTTCCGCTTACCGCACTTATATCGGTTACTCCGTAGCTAAGATACATCATTATAGAGTTATCCGCCTCTACGCTCATAAAGTCGGTGAGCGCAAGGTTTGCCGTAACGCCGTTAACCTTGTCGGTTATGCCATCTATTACTGTTGCAGGGACCTTAGTATCGTTTGCGCCATAGGCAACCTTAGTCACGGTTTTATCGGCATTTGCATAAATTCTTGCCTCTTCGCCTTGGTAAGTGCCTACGTACTGATAAGCCTCTCCGCTTACTTCGCTTACGCCCGTTACGCCGTAGCCGAGATACATCATTATCGACTCGTCTGCCTTAACGCTCATAAAGTCGGTCAGCGCAAGGTTTGCCGTAACGCCGTTAACCTTGTCGGAAATTCCGTCAATCGTCGTTGCGGGAACCCTTGTATCGTTAGAACCATAGACAATCTTTTTAATTGTTTTATCGGCATTTGCGTAAATTCTTGCCTCGTAACTACCGTAATTACCTACGTACTGATATTCCTCTCCGCTTACTTCGCTTACGCCCGTTACGCCGTAGCCGAGATACATCATTATCGACTCGTCTGCCTTAACGCTCATAAAGTCGGATACTGCAAGATAGGAAGTGATATTGCTTACCCTTGCGGAAATGCCGTCTATCTTAGTAGGCTCTACCTTTTGGTTTGAACCATAGACAATACGGTCGATTGTCTTATCGGAATTAGTATAAATCTTTGCTTCGTATTTTTGAGTGTCGCTTAAATTATAAGTACCTACGTAACTATAATCCTCGCCCTCAGTTTCGATAACGCCCGTTACGCCGTAGCAAAGGTACATCATTATGGGGTCGTCGGCTTTGCAATCTAAAAACAATTCAACATTCAAATCTTGCGTAATCGTCGATATATCGCTCACCGTTGTGCCTTTTAAGGAAAGCCCCTCGCCGTTCTTTACGTCGGTGATATATCCGTTTTTAACGGTTAACACTGCGTTCTTAACTTCGTTTTCACCGCCCTTATCGTAGGTTGCGGTATAGACGCCTCCCTCCAACTTAACGTCCGAAAGGTTATATATCAAGTAGCACATTATATCGTCTGTGGGCGATATGTTAGAAACTATCGAAGAGAGTGACAAACTGTTTACGAGGTCGTCGAAGTTGACTTCGCCGTTTAAAAGTCCGCCAAGCGAAACGTTGCCGAATATTTCGTTTAAAATGTTGCTGTCCTTGCCCACTAATTCGGTTACGCCGACGCCGTTAAGCGGTGTGTAAGGGTCGCTGAGCAAATCGGAGAGGAGCAAGGGGTCGTACTCAATCGTTTCGCCTGCGTTATTTTTAAAGTAGTTGATATCACTCAAAGTGGTAACTTTATACAAGCTATCCACCTTTTCGGGACCGTTGTAATAGTTGCGTGCGTATGAATCGAGGTAATACCTGTTTGCATTTACCGTTGAGCCTGAGAGGCTGAACGTGCCGTCGGCATTGGGGGCAACGACGACGAACTTAGTGTCCTGTCCGTACTCTAAGACGGAGAATATGTAAGTAACTTCCGTACCCGAAGAGGAATCTTTTACGCTGACCTTCTTTGTGATATACTCCGCTTCCACTATGCTCGTACCGTTGATTTTGCAGGGAACGTAATAGAGCTTATACGTATCGCTTGACGTGCCTGCGTCCTCTCCGCTCGTTACCTTTTGGAGGTACTCTGTGCTAAGCCCTGAAGGATACGCGTCGTTACTGCTTCCCCTATAATAGGCGTCTAAGGTGCCGTTATAGGTGTATGTATCGTAGAGTACGGGCAACTTCAACTCGGTTCCTTCAACGTCCGCATACTGAGCTTCGGCACCCATTAACAGAGATTTAATTATTATATTGGAATCGGTAAGCTCGCTTACGTTTAACATCTCGGCAAGCTTAGCCGTCTTTACGTTGAGCAATGCGTTATTGAACACCTGCATATACGAAGAGAGGGGAGCCGATTCAAACCCTTCCTTGTCGAAGTCAACCACGCCGTCTAAGAACGCATAGCCCTTATCAAGCAGAGTTCCTACCGCAGGAACCAAAGTTTCAATCTTGTCAATGCAGAGCGTCTCCATATCGCTAAGAAGCGTACCTAAAGACGACGCTAAGCCGAGTAAAGTGCTTGCGCCACCGTTGTTTTTATCGGTGTTTATGTAGATGTTATTGCCGTTCTCGTCGGTGTTTTCTATACCGGCGGCATTGAACACGCTTTCAATATCGGTACTAAAAATGGTTATGCCTGCGCCTACTAATGTACCGAGCAGTACGATAACCGTGAAGAGCATACCGAGGAAGAAGGACAGCATCGATATCGCTATCTTTGCACCATCGCCCTTTTGCTTCGTCTTGGTTGCGCCGTTGCCTTTACCGCCGTTGCCACCGCTTGCGCCGTTGCCGTTTGCTTTGGGTTTCCCTTCGGCATGGGTTGCGTTTTTGGCGTTAGCCTTAGCTCCGCTGTTTGTAGTTGCGGTTGCAGGTTTTGCCGTATTAGCAGGCTTTGCCGTGTTAGCCGTAGGCGCCGATGCAGGCTTTGCCGTATTAACAGGCTTTGCCGTGTTAGCCATAGGCGCCGTTGCAGGTTTAGCCGTATTAGCAGGTTTAGCCGTGTTAGCCGTAGGCGCCGATGCAGGTTTAGCCGTATTAACAGGCTTTGCCGTTGTATCGGCGTTAGGTTTATTATTCTGATTGTCAGCCATAAGACCTCCCGAGCGTTTAAACGCCCTAAATTGATACGGGGGTTAACCGTATAGATAGTTTAATTATACACAACCGATAGTTAAAAATCAACTAATTGAGCCAAAGTGTTTGGCGAGGGCATGGGCTATAAGCTCTTTCGTGCTGTTTTTTACGCACCCCATCGCCGTCTGTTCCAACAGAAATTTTAACGTTTTACCCGTTTCGCAAGGGGATATTCCCGCCTCAATCAGCTCGTTGCCCTTTACGTTCAACTCCTTTAAAGTAAAGGGAACGCCCTCGTTTTTCATATCGGACATAATTTTTTTCCACTTGCTTACGCAGGGTGCTTCGTTTGTCTTATCCTTGCAAGCCGAATAATCCGCCTGTTTTAATAAAAGAAGCTCTTCTATATCCTCATAATTATTAACAATAAACTTGCGTACTTTGTTGGTTGACGTTGCGCCCGACAGGTCGTACATATGCAACTCTATTAGCCGACACGCCTTTTGTGCAAGGGCAACGGGTACGCGCAAACGCCTGCATATTTCCATAGCAATCTGCGCCCCGTACTCTTCGTGTTTGTGGAAGTTGCCGAAATTATTCAGGCAATAGGGCTTAGCCACGTCGTGAAGAAGCGAGGCAAGGCGCACCCTTTTGTCGGCGTATAGTACGCACCGCAGAGAGTGTTCTAACACGTCGTAATCGTGAAAATCCTTTCTCTGTTCCATCTTATCGCCCAAGGCAAGTTCGGGCAGAATTTGCTTTAACACACCGCTCTCTTTAAGAAGTTCAAGTCCCTTGTACTGTGCGCCCTCTTTATTATACTTCACGTCGGCGTGGAGTATTGCATTCAGTTCCGCCCAAATTCTCTCTACGGCAACGTCCGAAATAAGCTCGCAATGCTCCCTTGCACCCGACAGACATTCCTCCGTCGGCATAAAATCCGTCTGCGCGGATATTCGGCAAAGGCGCATAAGCCTAAGTCCGTCCTCCCCGAACACTTTAGAGGCACATACTACGGTACTAAGCCGTCTTTTCTCTATGTCGGCAATACCGCCTAACGGGTCTATGAAAATCTTTCTTAACACGTCGTAATATACGGCGTTGCACTTAAAATCTCTGCGCTGAGCGTCTAAGACTATATCGTCGGTAAATTCAACCGAGGAAGGGGTATGCTTACCCTTTTCGTATTTATCTGTGCGGAAGGAGGTAAATTCGTACTCCTCGTTATCGGCAAGAAGGCGCACCGTACCCGTGCGTTTATAGATTGCTGAAATTGTGAAACCGCATTTTTCAGCCGAGGAGGAAAGAAGCTCCGCGCTAACGGGTGCGCAAATATCCCAATCTCTTTGCTCGCATTTAAGCCCGGCAAGCTTATCACGGCAAATTCCCCCCACTATATAGAGGGGGCTGTTTAGTAAACGGGCAAGCTCTTCAAGTTTTTCAGGTACGTCTATTGTTACTTTTTCCATCTTTAATATTATAGCAAATGCTTAAAATTATTGCAATCTTAATTTTGATAATGTATAATTATACTGAAATCGTGTATAAGCGTTTTGTACATAAGATAAATACGGAGAAATATATGTACCACGTCATAACTAACGGAACAAATTTTGACGATACGAAGAAAGCACAGCTCGATATTATTGCTAAGGTCTTTGAAAAGGCAGGCAAAGAATATACCTTACATATAACCGACCACCCTCATCACGCAACCGAAATCGCAAGGGAGCTTACGAAGGGCGGAGAGTTTGCCCACCTTATTGCAATGGGCGGAGACGGAACCTTACACGAAGTGCTTAACGGCATAGAAGATACGCAAAATTGTACGTTAGGTCTTATCCCCTACGGAACGGGCAACGACTTTGCTTCCACCGCAAAAATCCCCTTGGACGTAAAGTCCTCGGCTGAGATAATAGCCTTCAGGGCGCCCACCGCAATAGATTACATAGAGCTTGAAAACGGGCTTAGAAGCATAAACGCCGTGGGCTTCGGCATAGACGTTGACGTGCTTAAACGCGTTTACTCCTCCAAAAACACTAAGAAAAGCAAGTACTATTCTGCATTCTTAAAGAGCCTACGCCTTTACAAGAGCACCAAATTTAAGGCAAGTTGGGACGGCGGAGAAGAGAAAGAGTACAACGGCATTTTGGCTTGTATAGGCAACGGCAAACAGATTGGCGGAGGAATAAAGGTTTTCCCCGACGCGGAAATCAACGACGGATATATGGACCTGCTTGTAGTTGATTACCTCTCCCGCTTCCGCACCCTGATTGCCTTTTTAAAGCTCTCTATGGGCAAAGTAAACAAGGTTAAAGAAGTTACCCACGTAAAGTGTAAATCCGTAAAAATTACGCCGTTAGAAGGTGACGCGACCATTCAGGCTGAAGGCGAATTATACGATAATATCCCCCTTAACGCACACATAGTAGAGGGGAAATTAAAATTCTATTTACCCCAAAATGATTGAAAAGTATTACAGAAAAATAATCGACGGAGTACCCTCCGCCGTAATAGTAGCCGACCGAAATTTGAAAGCCGTATTCTCTAACTCCGCTTTTAAAAAGCTGTTCGGGAGGGATTTGACGAGAGTGCCTTTGGGCAAGGCGGTGGGCTGTGTTAACGGCGACTGCCGAAAATGTGCCGAAAAGGGACTCTCTTTAGGCTGTTCGGTTGCAGGGGTTTTTGAAGACTCGTTCTGCTCCGACAGAGAAATTTCAAGAAGAGTACTGCTGTCCATTAACGACGGACACAGAAGAGAGGTGTCCTTTTCCATTACGGTCAAGCCATTGGGCGGAGGACTTTGCTTAGGCATTATAGACGACGCCTTTGAATTGGAGATTGCAAGGGAATTGCAGACGGCTAAAAACATACAGCAACGCCTCCTCCCCGCAGGCAAGTGGGCGGGCGGAAAACGCTATTCCTATTTATATATCCCCTGCCGAGAGATAGGCGGAGATTTGCCGGAAGTTTTTACCGTGGGAAATTCGGCATGCGGAGTTATTGCCGACGTTTCGGGCAAGGGCATATCGGCAGGTATGCTCACGGCGTTTGTTAAAGCGGCATACGACAAGACGGCGTACTCCCCTGCCCAGGCTCTCGAGTCGCTCTCCGATAAGTTTTCAGAGCTTAATTTGGACGAACGAAACTATATAACCGTTGCCTCGGCAAGAATCGATGAACACTCCATAACCTATTCTATGGCAGGGCATAACGTACCCATTTTACTTAAATCGGGCGGTGGTATTACGCGAATAATGTTAAACTCTCCCCCCGTTTCAAATTGGTTTGACCACCCCTCCTACTTTGAAGATACTATACCCTATAAAAACGGGGACGTGCTTGTGCTTTTGACCGACGGCGTAACCGAGAGCAAGAACCGCTACGGCGAGATGTTCGGCATAGAGGGTGCAATTAAAACACTCTCCGTTTCACGCACGGGCGAAGAATTTATTAAAAATCTTGAACGCAATTTAAAGAACTTCTGCGGTGAACTTAAAGACGACGTAACCGCAATAGCCTTCGACTTATAACTTTAACAAATATTTTAATATAAAAAATGAAGCGCACTCAGTCGGGTGCGCTTTTCGTTATAAATTCAATTAGCATAAGGTTATAGTATGTACGGAAAATTAAATAATTTCCTTAATTTTTGCAATTGCCGAGGAACGGTTTTCGACCCCCATTTTAAGATAAATGGAGCTGATGTAGTTGCGCGCCGTGCCGTCGGTCAGCTTTAATGCGGAGGCAATCTGCCTGTTTGTAAACCCTTCCGCAATCATTATGGCGATACCCGCTTCCCTGTCGGAAAAGCCGAAAGCACGTTTTAACTTGATTTCCCTGTCGGTTGATACCATAAGGGCGGCGTCGGTTATCTTTTTGGCGATTTTAGAGGGGAGAATGGTATCGCCTGCGTAGGCGTTTCTTATAGAATCGATAAGAGTTGAAGAGCCTATATCCTTTAAAAGATATCCGCTTGCACCGTTATTTATTGCCGAAAGAATATAGTCGGAGTCGTCGAACGTGGTTAAGATAATTATCTTACATTCGGGTACAACTTCCTTTATCTTTTTAGTTGCGGCTACGCCGTTCATATTGGGCATACGAATATCCATAAGCACTACGTCGGGCCTACAGCTTTTCGCCATTTCCACAGCCTCGGCGCCGTCGCTCGCCACAGCGCACACCGTCAAATCGTCGGTAGTTTCTATTACGCTTTTAATTCCCTCCGCCAATATCATTTGGTCGTCAACAAGCATTACTTTAATCATTTGTCAGCCTCCTTGCCGTCTAATACGATAATTTTAATTTCACAGCCGTCGTCCTCTTCGCTCTCTATTACGACGCCTCCGCCGAAAGCGGTAGCCTTTTCCCTCATTCCGCGGATACCGAACCCTTCCTTATAATCGGGCGGAAGCCCTTTGCCGTTGTCCGATACGGTAAGACAAACTCTGCCTTCATTGTTCGTAAGCTCTACGTAAAACGCGTTAGCACCGCCGTGGCGCACACCGTTTGTTAAACACTCCTTTAAGCAGTTGGCGATAAACCGCCTCTCCTCCCAAGGCAGTTCCACCTCTTCCAAACTGAAACGAATATTAACTCCCGTTCCGTCCTTCGTCTGGGCTAAAATTTCTTCCAGCTCTTCTTTAAGGGTATGCGCGGTGTCTCTTCCGGCAAGCAGATGAACGCTGTCTCTCATCTGTTCAAGTGCATTTTTAGCCTGCATATTGGCGGAGATAATCTTCTTTTTCGCCTCTTCCGGGTCGGTATCGATAATAAGCTTAGCCGCCTCCGTCTGCATTATAACCGCCGTCATAGAGTGACCGGCGTTGTCGTGTATATCCCTTGCAATGCGGTTTCTCTCTTCAAGCACAGCCTTCTCCGAAAGTTCGCCGTATGCCTTTTTAAGCTCTTCCTTTCTCTCGTCAGCCTCTTTAAGGGCGACGGTAAGCTTTAAATTCAGCTTATAGAATTTAAGCAAAAAGTTTGCCACCACAAAGTGGATAAAGAGAATAATCACGCCGACAAGCGAACTCGATACGAGCGAAATAATTTCGTCGTAGCTTATCGCACGCATATGGTTTAAAAACCAACCCGTGATACTCGTGATAATAAATACCGTACAGCTTACGGCAAAGAACGCTATCTTTGTCTTAAAGCCGTCAACGTTGATATAAACCTGTGTAAGTATTATGCAGTAGAGCGCCGAAAGATAAGTGCTACCCGTAAAGGCGCACACCGCAAATAAAAGAAGGAAGTCGAAGATATACAAGATAATCTTGGCTTTAAGCGATTTTGCCCCGTATATACCCACGACGTAAAGTATGGTAAGCGCAACCGTAGAGGTGATTAAAGCGGTTATTATCCAAGGGTTTGAATGGGCATACAGGTACTGCACACACACAATGACTTCAAAGACGATAAGCAATACCAAAATTAAGGCGTTTATAAGCTTTGTAAATTTTGAAGGGTCTTCAAAAATTTTTTTCTTATCTTCCATACCTTACCCCGTCTTAAATATTTAACCCTGTTAAGGTTATACCCTATCGCCCGACAGCTTATCGTTTACAAAATAGCTGTAAGTACTATTGTCTTCTCCCACTATAATAAAATCGTATAGCCTCACTCCGCAAGAGTGACATGCGGTGGCAACCGCCTCTGCAATCCTCTCGTCGTAAGCCGTCGGTTCCGCCCTACCCTTTCTCATATCGCATGCGAATACGCCGTATGCGTTGGTGGCGGACAGAAAGGTTATAATCTCTTCCCTTGCAATTCTTTCGGGAGGAAGGGCGACTATCCTTTTAATCCTTCCGTCGATATCCACAACGTGCAAAGTCAGTTCGCCGTTGCAATTAAAACGTTTTGAAGAGAGAAGTTTTTCAAACTCTTCCGTCGTCTTTAATATACCGAAGTTGGTGCTGTTTCCGCATTGTTTTAAACAAAGACCAAGACAGCTTAGATACTCCGCCATATTTTTGCCTACGCCTTCGACTTCCATAAGCTCTTCAACGGTTGCAGAAAGCACGCCTTTAATATTTTTAAACTTAGAAATAAGTCTGTGAGCGCAGGCGTTTAAGTCCTTTCTCGGACAGGCGTTGTATAAAAGGATTTCCAAAAGCTCATGCTCGTGTAGGTTTGTACCGTCTAAAACCCTGTTTGTCAATCTGCTCCTGTGTCCTTCGTGCATTATCTTACCCGATTTTATACTAAAATTTAAAAACAGCTTTAATTTATTTTACCATAAAAACAAAAAAGAGTATAATGTTTTACAGGAATTACTTTCATTTTTTTCGGGAGGAACATTCATATGAACGGATATTTTGACGATATTGTTAAAAATCTTTCCCAATTGCTTAAATTTGATTCGTCTCAAACAGAGGCAACCGAGGGCAAACCCTTCGGCGAAGGCTGTGCTAAATGCCTCGATTACTTTTTAACCCTCTCTTCCTTCCTCGGATTCAAGGTGAAAAATTACGACAACTACGTAGGCGAAGTCTGCTTCGGTAGCGGAGAGGACTTTGCCGTACTTGCCCACCTCGACGTAGTACCGGCAGGAAGCGGTTGGTCCCACGACCCCTTCGGCGGTGAGGTCGATAGGAGCAACGGCAAAATTTGGGGCAGGGGCGCAATGGACGACAAGGGTCCTGCACTCATCGCCTTATACGCAATGAAGGCGTTAAAGGACGAAGGCTTTAAGCCCTCTAAGACGATTAAACTTATTTTAGGTTGCAACGAGGAGAACGGCTGGGAGTGCATAGACCACTACAACAAGGTGGCTAAGATGCCTCAAACGGGCATCTCCCCCGACGCCGACTTCCCCGTAATATATGCCGAAAAGGGTATTTTACACGTAACCTTAAAATTCCCTGCCGAGAACGCACCCTTTACAAACCTTAAAGGCGGTGACAGGGCTAATATGGTGTGCGACTACTGCGAGGCGGTGGCGCCCCTTAAAGAGGACCTTATCGAACAGCTTTGCCTGCAATACGAAAACGGCAAGGTCATTTCCCACGGCAAAAGCGCACACGGCTCTACCCCCGAAAAGGGCGAGAACGCAATCGAAAAAGTTCTCGAATACCTCGGCTTAGGCGAAATGAAAAGGCTCCTCTTTGCAGACGGCTTCGGTCTTGGTAAATTAGAGGACGAGACGGGTAGGCTCACTTTCTCCCCCAACCTCATCGAGCAGAAGGACGGCAAGATTTTTGTAACCTGCGATATCCGCTACCCTGCAACTTATAGACAGGAAGATATCCTTTCCGTATTCGATAAGGCGGGTATTGCCTATGAATTAGGACACACACAGGCGCCCCTTTACAACGACAAGAACAGCCCTATGATTAAGACCCTTTGCGGAGTTTATAACGAGGTTACGGGCAAGAACGCAGAACCCGTTGCAATTGGCGGTGGAACGTATGCCAGGGCGTTGAAGTTCGGCGTGGCGTTCGGCCCCGAGGAAGAGGGCGAAGAATGTACCATTCACCAAGCCAACGAATACATAACCTTTGAAAAGATTGAAAAGTGCTTTAAGATTTATAAGCTTGCCCTCGAAAGGCTGTGCAACTAGGCGTTGAGCCCTATATATGCGGAACACAACACAGAATTTAACCACCCCAGCAATTCCCTCTTCATAGATGCGAGCAGTTCAAGGCGTGTGAGCACCGCCGATAGGAGTTTACAGAGACGTAAATGACTGAGGCGGAGCGGAACACAACACAGAAATGCGAAGCATATACGAAGAGAAAAAGTAAAAACGGCGTGACGAAAAATTTCGTCACGTCGCTTTTTTATTATAGAGATAGCTAATTTATCCACCTTAATTTATTAACTTTTTACATACCTTACTTCAAGACCGGCATCGGGATGATATCTCCAAGAAACGGTTACTTTCGTACCCGTATAAGTCTGTTTTCCATCTAACGCTCTTGTTTCGAGCATATCTTGATAAACATACGAAGGAAGACCAAATTCACTGTTTAAGTTACGTATCGCCGTCAACGCTACGCTTGCGTATGTAGTTGAACCAGACAAATCGGAATCATAGTCATAGGGATTAGTATCAACGCTTAAATAGTCCGAACCATAGTATGCCCAGGGTGATGAACACCCACATATAACGTAAGCATAAGCAAAATTTACCGCAATGTTACCCGAACCGCTACCCGAACTACTGCTTGAATTGTCTGAATTTGTCTTTGACGCATCGACAAATCCCCAAATCGACAATGCAAACGATAAAACCGCTACGCCTATATAAAGAATACGCAGTACCAGTTTAGTAGGAAATCTGCCTATCTTGAAAATAAAATAAAGAACGCATTTTGCAATAACGCTACAAAAACCAATCATCATAAGCACAATGCTTATTACAGTCAATGCTTTGGTAAATTCATATCCGTCGAATAAATATACCCTGCCGTATGAAGCTACGCCAACTATGACGATTCCTAAAAACAGTACTATACCTACAATTCCTGCAATCCAACAACTAAAACAGCTTATATCTATGATTTTGATTGTTTTATCGGAAAGCTTTTTGGGCTTAGCTTCTGCTTTAACTTCCTGGCAACTTACTGCGTTATCGGACTCTTCGGTTTTAACCTCTTCACTATTTAAAGGCGCGCCACATTGACCACAAAACAGCATACCCTCTTCATTTATTTTGCCACATTTTTTACACTCCATTTTTTACTCCTTTGAATTTTTTGCTATTAGTAATATGTGTTTAAAAAAACCAAATTTAATAAAATAAAACACAAATAAAAAGTAAAAGCGTGCCAACCGAAGTCAGCGCACAAAATCACCACCCCGATAGCAGTCACCCTGCTTAATTTTTGTTGATGTATATTTTATCCTGTTAAGTATATATGGGTGATATTTAACCCGTATTATATATTAAAAAATTCACATTGTCAAATGTTTGGGTGAAGTTTAACCCATAATTTTTTTGACAATAATATTAAACTTTAAGGTGAAAATTCACCCATAAGGTTAAATTATGAATATCAGTCAAGCAGTAGCAATCAGAATTAAAGAATTACTCAAAGAGCATAATATGACTCAATACAGGTTAGAACAGAAAGCCTGCCTATCACACGATACGGTAAAGAGCATTATGAAAGGCAAAGCCAAAGGCGTAAATTTAAAAACGCTTATTGCAATTTCCGACGGGTTCGGAATTACAGTAAGCGAATTTCTTAATTCAAATCTTTTTTTATACAATAATCTTAATATGGACTAATAAAGTTAAATTATTAAACAACAAAACGAGGGAACGAAATAACTCCGCTCCCTCGCTTTTTCAGTTTTTCTTAATAATATAAATTACTCAAGAACAACGGTTGCGCCTGCAGCCTTAAGTTCAGCAGCGATTTTGTCTGCTTCTTCCTTAGCTACGTTCTCTTTAAGAACGCCACCCTTTTCAACTGCCTGCTTAGCTTCTACAAGGCCAAGACCGGTGAATGCACGTACAACCTTGATAACGTCGATCTTCTTAGCGCCTGCGTCCTTAAGAACGATGTTGAACTCGGTCTTCTCTTCAACTGCTGCTGCGGGAGCTGCTGCGCCTGCTGCGGGAGCTGCTGCTACTGCTACGGGAGCTGCTGCGGATACGCCGAACTCCTCTTCAAGTGCCTTTACAAGTTCGTTCAATTCAAGAACGGTCATACCTTTGATTTCTTCGATAAACTTTGCTACGTCTGCCATTTTTTTATTCTCCTAATAATTTTAATTTAATGAATGTTGTGCGTAGTTTAGGGGCTTACGCCACGCCCTTTTTCTTGCAAAAGCTATACTTACGCTTCTGCCTTTGCCTTTGCAACTCCGTCGAGTACACGAACGATGCCCGAAAGCAAATTGTTGAGTACGCCTGCAAAGTTTGCAATGGGCGCCTGCATGGAGCCGAGCATCTTTGCAACCAACTCTTCCCTCGAAGGCATAGATGCAAGTGCCTTTACGCCTTCCTTGTCAACGTATCCGTTATCAACGAATGCGCTCTTTAATACTATTTTTTCCGAGTAGTCCTTTGCGGCTGCAACCATAACCTTTGCGGCACAGGTTTCATCCTTGCCGAAAGCAATTGCGGTGGGGCCGTTAAGGTCTGCATCGAACTGATTGAAACCGAGTTCGTTCAAAGCCTTTCTAACGAGAGTGTTCTTATAGACCTTGTATTCGCAACCTGCCGCCTTGCACTTCTTACGAAGTTCGGAAACTTCCGCAACGGTAAGCGATTTGTAATCTACGAAAACAACCGACTTAGAAGCCTTGATTTTTTCGGTTATCTCTTCAACAACAACCTTTTTAGCTTCGAAATTAGCTGACAAATTCTTTTACCTCCTATTAGCATTAAAAAAGCCTTATACCGCAGTGGTACAAGGCATACTTAAAACACTTTAAGAACCTTACCTCGGCAGGAAATTAAGCTATACAGCGCCTGCTGTCTGCGGTAAAAATATTTTTTACTTGATTATTATAGAGTTTATGCGCATAAAAGTCAAACGATTTTTGCAGGATTTTACTGTTTTTTTAACTTAAGTTCAAAAATGTGTTTCTTTACAAATATTTGTACAATGCAAACACATATTGAACAAACATTTTTTCACCCCCGTAAAGTTTGACTTTACAAATCGAAAGAGTTAGAATTGCCTTGAATTTAAAATAATGCAGTACTCTGTAGAATTATAATTTTTGAAATATTCACACTCGGTACCGCAATAAGAATAATATAGTATATTTATTTGACCGAATAGTTTAAAAATGTTTGATTTTTATGACGCTACGGTTATTATAACCGCTTTGACAACTATAATAATGTTCGTTGACGTTCTCGCGAACAAAATAATTTCTGTAAATAAAAAGAAAGAATTGATTACCGTTTGCGGACTGCTTTTAGTGGCTTCAGTGTGCGAATGGGCAGGTGTTAAGACTAACGGCGCAAATCCCAAAATTATTTGGCTACATTACGCAGTTAAAGTCATAGAATTTTCGGTAACGCCTTTTATTTCATTAACCGCTTCAAAAGCATACGGCAAAGCCAAATTTTATTATGCTACCCTTATTATTGCGACTGTAAACATAGTTTTACAAATCGTATCAATTTGGACGGGTTGGATATTCGTAATCGATTCGGCAAACGTCTATCACCGTATGGGGCTTTATTGGATATATATTATTTTCTTCGCCCTATCGATTATCTATTGCATATACAGTATTATTATAGGCAATAAACAATACCGCTTCGGTATAGACGCCACCCTTATCGCGGCGCTATTACTCATTATTGCAGGTATAACCATTCAGATGATTGAAAGCGACATAAGGGTTGACTTCCTTACCATAGCTATAGGTAACGTAATACTATACGTCCGTTACGGCAATTCGATTATGCGTATAGACTCTTTAACAAAACTTTTTAACCGCAGATGTTATGAAATCTATCTGCTCTCCGCACCCAAAACTTCGTCTATAATTTTCTTTGACGTGAACAACTTTAAGGACATCAACGACAAATACGGCCACGCCGTCGGCGACGTTTGTCTGGCTAAGATTGCCGAAGCCATTAACGAAGTCTATGGCAAATACGGTTCCTGCTTCCGCATCGGCGGAGATGAGTTCTGCGTTGTTCTCACAAAAAACCGCCAACACATAGAGCGCCTTAACGAAAAGTTTGAAAACGTTATAGCGCAATTACACGCAAAAGACGAAACAATACCCTTCGTTGCGTTGGGATACACAGACCGCGAACCCTCCGATGCAAGCATTGAAGATACCGTTAAACGTGCCGACACAATGATGTACTCCGCCAAAAAGCTTCAAAAGGAACAGGGCAACAATTAAATACTCGTTCAACCTAAAATAACGTTTGACCCGCATATATTTGCGGGTCAATTATATTTATTGTAAAAAAATAAACGCTCCGCGATTTTGCGGAGCGTTAGTTGTTTTTAATTGATTAGCCCTTGTTGTAGTAAACCTTTACGCCGGGTCCCATTGTTGAGGAAACACTGACGCTCTTGATATACTGACCTTTTGCAGCGGCGGGCTTAGCCTTTACGATTGCATCCATAAGTGCGGTAAGGTTTTCGTAAATCTTTTCTTCGCCGAAGCTCTTCTTGCCGATGGGGCAGTGAATAATAGCGGTTTTATCGAGACGGTACTCAACTTTACCTGCTTTAACTTCCTTGATAGCCTTGGTTACGTCCATAGTAACAGTACCGCTCTTAGGGTTAGGCATCAAGCCCTTAGGACCTAAGACACGGCCGATACGACCAACCACGCCCATCATATCGGGGGTAGTAATAACTACGTCGAAATCGAACCAGTTATCCTTCTGGATACGCTGAATCATTTCTTCAGCGCCTACGTAATCTGCGCCGGCGGCGAGTGCTTCGTCTGCCTTTGCACCCTTTGCGATTACTAAAACCTTCTTGGTCTTACCGGTACCGTTGGGAAGGACGAGAACGCCCCTTACCTGCTGGTCTGCCTGTCTGGGGTCAACACCGAGACGAACGTGAAGTTCGATAGTTTCATCGAAGTTAGCCTTTGCAGTAGAGAGAACGAGAGATACCGCTTCCTTAGGCTCGTAAGCCTTAATGCGGTCGTATGATTTAACGCTTTCAGCGTACTTTTTTCCGACTTTCATCTTTTACTCCTCCCTTACTCTTCTACGGTTATGCCCATAGAGCGGGCGGTACCTTTAACCATGCTCTTAGCGGCTTCGATGTCGTCGCAGTTAAGGTCGGGCATCTTAGTCTTTGCAATTTCTTCAACCTGAGCCTTCGTGAGCTTGCCGACCTTGTCCTTGTTGGGACGTGCGGAAGCCGTGTCGATACCCAATGCCTTCTTAATAAGAACGGGTGTGGGGGGCGTCTTGAGGATGAAGGTGAAGCTTCTGTCCTGATAAATGGTTACTACGCAGGGAATGATAAGTCCTGCCTGTGCGCTGGTCTTAGCGTTGAACTCCTTGGTGAAACCGGGAATGTTGATACCGTGGGGGCCGAGCGTAGAACCTACGGGGGGCGCCGGGGTAGCCTTTCCGGCAGGGAGCTGAAGCTTAACTACCGCAGTGATTTTCTTTGCCATAATTAAATGTTCCTCCTGTGTGGTTAAAACGAATAAGCCATAGAAAAATTTAACCTATTCTCCCACTTATATATCAAGCTCTCTATTATAGAAAGCGTTGAAAACTAAATTAGTTATTTTGTGGTTATTATTAGAAATATCAAACTCTATCGGCACTGCGTGCCACTTTCCCTATTCTTTAGGGAAAGCAAGGGGTCGCTTAGGACTCTGGGATTGCCACAGCGACTTTCAGTCGCTTCGCAATGACGACTTACCACACCCCAAACTCTTCCCTCTGGAAAGAAACGAGTAGTTCAAGGCGCATACCTCCCAAGCCTGTCCCTCTTCATAGATACGAGCAAGACAAGGAAGGCGAGGCTTTTCGACGGGGAGTTTACTCGAAACGTAAATGACCCAAGAAAAACGTAGCCTGACACAGTATTGCGATGTATATATGGAGAGAAGTTTTTACGAAGTCTAACTTACTCCCCTATTTTCTTCATCTGTATATATTCCACCTCTACGTCAGTAGAACGGCCGAACATATAGATGTTTACCTTTGCCTTCTGAGCTATGTCGTTGAGTTCGGTTATAACTCCGTCGAAACCTTCCAAGGGACCTGCGTCTATATTGACGGTATCGCCAACCTTGAAATCGGCGTCGGTGACAACGTCTTCAAGGCGCATCTTCCTAATCTCGTCCGCTGTCATTGCCTTGGGCCTACCCTGAGGACCTACAAAGCCCGTTACGCCCCTCGTATTAGTTACCCAATACCAAAGCTGATTGGAATAAATCATCTTGATAAAGACGTAGCAGGGGAAAAGCTTGCGCTCAACTATCTTACGCTTGCCGTTCTTTTCTTCGATGGTCTGCTCCATAGGGATTTTCACGTCGAAAATCTGGTCTTTAAGGTTGTTGTTTTCAATCAGCCTGAAAAGCGAATCCTTTACCATCGCTTCGTAGCCTGAGTAAGTATGCAGAATATACCAGCAAGGTGTCTGCTCCATAATTTAATTACCTCCCACGCTGGTGAGAAGTTCGAGCAACTTCTGCAAACCGAAATTTATACCCGTAACGAGTACCGTGAAAATAAGCACCACGACGAGTACTACGCCCGTAGCTTTAACGACTTTACCGAAGGAAGGCCAGGTAACTCTTTTGAGTTCGGAAAAAACTTCCTTACATTTTCTGCCGAACCTAACGAAAATATTAGGTTTCTTTTCCTTTTCCTTAGCCATTACTTAGATTCCTTATGTTCCGTATGCTTCTTGCAGAAAGGGCAGTATTTACTCATAACGAGCCTGTCGGGGTCGTTACGCTTATTCTTATAGCTATCGTAATTTCTGTGTTTGCACTCTGTGCATTCCAACGTTATTTTAGCCCTTGTTGATGCCTTCATAATAGGTCTCCGTACAAAAAAATTACACCCCTCTCGAAGTGTAAAAAAATTTTATCACGTTTCAAGAGGGGTTGTCAAGTCTTTTTTTAACTGTTTTACAAATAATGCCCTATATTTTTAATTGTATAGGCGGTTTGCTGTTTTTTATATTTAAATTAGGAAATATTACCGGGAGCAAATGCATAAACGTCCCTATCCTCGGGGAAGATAGGACCTGCAATTACAGGGAGATTGAGGGGCGAAATGTATGCCGAAGTGGTAAGATTAGAAACCGAAGCGCGAAGATAAGGATAGAGCAAGGTGGTTGCCTCTATTACGAAAGCCCTCTCCTCTTCGGGGGTGTAATCTGCCGTATCGAGTTCAAAAATGCCTACCATGCTCGAACGGAGGTTGAAGGGTTTGGGTTCAGCTTCCGTACTCTCAATCTTGACGGAAAGAGCGACGAACACAAGCTTGTTGTTGTCGTTTGCCTTACGTACCTGACGGGAGAACTGGGGTTTGATGTCCAAACGCTGATTGGGCGCTATCTGTACCCTGTTGAGGTTGAAGGAAAGTTCTTCTACGGTAATACCTTTAAAATCGTATTTCATAAATTATATACTCCGAAAATTTATTCTACCGAATTATTATAACACACCGTAAATGCTATGTCAACTTAGAATTTAATAATCGCAGAGCAGGAGTTAAAATTACTATAATTTATCTTAAATACTATACGTTTTGCCCCTTGTTTTTTTAATATTTAGTGATATAATTGTTTACACAACGGCTAAGGAGATAGGGTTTGAACAGAAAAATTTACTTCGATAATCAATGCGGACTGTACTTTTACGCACTCGTAGAGGACGGAAAGCTTACCGAATACCGCACGGAGAAAGAGGCGGACGGCGCCTCGACGGGAAATATCTATAAAGGACGGGTGACTAACGTACTAAACGGTATGCAGGCGGCGTTCGTCGATTGCGGACTCGACAGGCATTGCTACGTTTCGGCGTCAGATTTATGCCCTTCACGTTCTTTTGAAGGTGAAATAGATATTCACGAGGAGCTTAATTTAAACGAAGGCGACGAGATTATGGTGCAGATAACCAAACCTGCTATGGGCAGTAAGGGCGCTAAGGCCACCACCAACCTCTCGTTTGTAGGCAAATATATCGTATATATGCCCAAGACTCCCTTTATAGGCGTTTCGCATAAAATTGCAGACGGGGAGTTAAGGGATACCCTTATCTTAAGCGCAAAGAGATTTTTACAAGAAGACGAAGGAATGATTGTGCGCACAGCCGCGCCCTATGCCCTGCTTTCCGCCAAGACGGAAGAGCTGAATTACTTCCGTAACCTTTTTAATAACATACAAAGCCGTTTTTATAACGCCCCCTGCGGAGAGCTTTTATACAGCGATTCCCCCCTATATATGTGCGTTTTAAGGGATATGATGTTTGACGGCGGAGACGAAATTCACATAGGAAACAAGAGAATTTACGAGAGTGTTAAAGCCGTTATGTCGGCTTTCCCTGAAAAAGAGAGAGCAAAAATTATTTACCACGACGAACATACCGATATGCTCTATTCGGAGGGCATAGCGCAGGAGTTTTTAAAAACCTTACAGCCCAAAGCAGAACTTGAAAACGGAGCGCACATAGTTATCGACCGCACCGAAGCGCTTACCGTAATCGACGTTAACACGGGTAAGTTTACGGGTGAGGACAGCCTTGAAAGCACAGTGTTCGCCACCAACGTATTAGCTACAAGGGAGATTGCAAGGCAGATTAAACTCAGAAACCTCGGCGGACTCTTCGTCGTGGATTTTATAGATATGAAGGAAGAGAAACACAACAAAGCTATCGTACAGGAGCTTGAATGTGCATTAAAGAAGGACAAGAGCAGATACAAGGTATTGCCTATGTCTAAATTCGGTCTTGTAGAATTTACGAGGAAGCGCACAGGCACTTCTAACTACGAGAACAGGACAAAACCCTGCAAAGCCTGCGACGGCACGGGTATTATACGTTCGGCTGAGAGCATACTGCTTGAATTTAGAGCAAGGCTTTTACAAGAGCTTTCAAAAGGAGTTTCGACAGTATGCGCCGACTTAAACTTTGAAATAGCCAACTATATACTCAATTCCAAAGCCTTAAAGGAAAACGTGGCAAGGCTGTACCCTCAGTCGAGAGTTTATATTATCGCCCACCGCACCTACCGAGAAACTACTATGAAGTTTAGGAGCGTGGATATACCCAACTTCACCCTCCCCGAAGGCACAATGCTTTTGTATTGAGAATAGGGTTATATATCGTTTAATAGAATTTTTTGAATGAAAAAACCGCATCAGCCGATGCGGTTTTTTTGTTTATGTAATTTAGCTAAGGTAATTATTTTTAGAAACATCAAACTCTTCCGTCATACACTCCGTGTATGCCACCTTCCCTATTTCGTCAAGGCAAACTTTGCTTCGTTGCCTCTCCTCTTCCCACAAAATCTTTGCAAGCAAATCTTTTGCGGGAACCCTGTTTTTTAAATCACTTAGGACTCTGAGATTGCCACGCCGTCCGTAACTTACGTTCCGTCCGTCTCGCAATGACGACTTACCGCACCCAAGCAGTTACGAAGTCACAACCCAAGCCCATCCCTCGTTCAAGAAGCAAGCAAGACAAGGAGGACGAGGCTTTTCGACGGGGAGT
>JBJEVA010000056.1:0-4528 GCA_051884115.1 Candidatus Coproplasma sp.
TTTCGTCAAAGTACATAAAGCAGGTCATAGCGTATCTGTCCTCGCCCTCGTTAAGACTGCATGCGCCGTTGCTTAACGACTTGGGTAGCATAGGCAGAACCCTGTCGGGGAAGTAAACGCTCGTACCGCGTTCATACGCTTCCTTGTCGATACAGCCGTTATACTTTACGTAGTGGCTTACGTCGGCAATATGCACGCCCAATCTAAGCTTTCCGTCTATCCTTTCAAGCGATACGGCGTCGTCGATATCCCTTGTGTCCGCACCGTCTATGGTAACTGTTAAAATGTCCCTTAAATCACGCCTGTCCTTTAAAGATACCGTCTCTTTCGATACCTTGTCCGCACTCTCTTCAACGTAAGGGGGGAATACGGTTCTAAGCTCTGCCGAAGCAATTATTGCCTCCTCTTCGGCAATCAGCTCGCCGTCAGTGCCTAAAACTGTAACTATCTTTGCGTTAGCGCAGGAGTTTGCATAATTAGTAATTTCGGCAACAACCTTATCGCCGTCCTTGGCGCCGTTAAGTAAAGTGTTATGCACCGTAACGGCTACAGAGTACGCCCTGTCGTCGGGAATGATTAAATTAAGTTTACCCCTTTTTTCAAGCCTACCGGTAACACGGCTCGTTCCACGGCTTAAAATTTTAATAACAACCGCTTCGTCACCGCCTCTGCCAAAAGGAATTGCGAGTACCTTGTCCTTATTCAACGCACCTTTAAGCCTTTTTGCAGGCACAAAGTAGTCGTGTTCTCTCTCCAAAAAACCGTCGGGAATTAAAAAGGCATACCCCTGCGGATTGGCTTTTACGGTAGCGCAAAAGGCTCCCGCCCTATCAGGCGTTGCATATCTCCCGTTCTCCGTCTTGATTAAAACACCTTCGGATGTAAGTGCTTTTAATAAAGACTTGGCAGGTTTTTTATAGGAAGGGGGCAGGCGCAGAAGAGACAGAATTTCGTTCTGTGTTTTAAATTGTAGTTTTCCGCCCTTAAAGGCGTCCAAAATAGTCTGTCTTAAATTCATAACGTAATAAAAAAGCGGAACCTAAGAAGGTTCCGCATAAGTTTTTAAAATGCTTAGTTGAGTGCAGCTCCGCTCAAAGCAATGCTTACTACGTAGAAAGCGATAGCAATTACTGCAATTACGGCAAGGCAAATCCAAGTCCATTTTTTAAGCTTACTCTCTATCGACTGACCTTTGTTTTTGCCGAAGAAAGTTTCGCTCGAACCGGTAATACCTTCAATGCCTTCGGAGTTGCTCTGTTGGAGCAGAACCAAAATTATAGAAACGAGAGCGCCAATAAACATTAGTGCGATAGCTATGGAAGTAAGCACTACGTAAGTCGTATATTGTTGCCCTGCAAGCAAATTGTTCATTTATTTGTACCTCAAATTTCGATTGACCTATAAATTATAACACGGCTTATTACTTTTGACAATGAAAAAGGGGGTGTGTTTTTAAAATTTCACTCGTTTTTTCTTTTGTTTTTAAAAAAGTTAAACTTCTTGTCGCCGAATTTGTTTATTATAAATATGCCCAAACAAACCAAAACTATTGCAATTAAAGTAAAGTAACTTAAAAGTTGGTCGCTCTCATTTAAAAATATTGCAGAAAAGACAGCACCAAACAAGGGGTTTGTGCTTTTATATACAGCCACTTTGGATACGGGGTTGTATTTTAAAAGGTAGCCCTGCAAGGTAAAGGCACAGGCGGAGAGGAAGGCAAGGTATAAAAGCATAAACACAGCTCTAACGCTTATATGCGTAATCCTTCCGCCGAAAGCTAAACCTATACATATTAAAAAGATTCCGCCGATTAAGAATTGATATCCGCATAAGGCGGTCGTATCTTCGCGACGGGAAAATATTTTAACAAACCCTGAAGCTATTGCAGAGGACAGTCCCGAAAGAATCAAAAATCCCTCGCCGAAGATTTTGAACGTGAAAGAAAACTCACCGCCTAAGTTGATTAAAATCACACCGCTAAAACCGAGTATGCAACCCAAAAGCTTAATTAAATTAAACTTCTCTGTGCGGAAGATAAAGCAGGCGGAAAGAATGGTGAAGAACACCCCTAACCCGTTTATAACCGAGGACTTAACTCCCGAAACGTTGGATAGTCCTATGTAGAAAAAGGTGTATTGCAAAGCTGTTTGAAAGAGTGCAACTATCAATACTCGCCACATATTACGGGGTTTAGGCGTTAAAAACTTCTTTTTCTGTACAGAGCCGAAGGCTATGACCAAAACGCCTGCAAGGGTAAAACGAACGCCTGCAAACAGCATAAGGGTGGGTGCGCTTTTAGTGTCAAGTTCAAAAAGCTTATACCCAATTTTAACGCAGGGAAAGGCGCTTCCCCACAGCGCACAGCACAAAATAGCGCACAGTGCCACCACAAGCGGTTTGGTAAAAAACTTTTCCGCACGGGTGGGTTGAGCGTTTTGGGGCGAACTTTCTTTGCTGATATTAAGTTGTTCTTCCTCGCTGTTTTTCATATTATATATTATAAGCTCGCCCGCACTTATTGTTGTGCGGGCGCGTTTCGTCTTTATAAATATCTTTTAACTTAACTTACTTAATAAGGCTTCTGCCCGTCATTTCCTTGGGAACTTCCAAGCCCATTAAAGTTAACAGGGTGGGGGCAAGGTCGGCTAATATGCCGTCCTCTCTAAGCGTTGCGCCCTTAACCTTATCGGAGATTACAACTACGGGAACGGGGTTGGTGGTGTGTGCTGTGAACGAAGAGCCGTCGTCGGCTAAAAGCTTGTCGGCATTGCCGTGGTCTGCGGTAAGAATTGCCGAACCGCCCATAGAAAGAATTTTATCGACAACCTTTTTAACACACTCGTCAACGGTGTGAACGGCTTTAACTGCAGATTCAATCACGCCCGTATGCCCTACCATATCGCAGTTTGCAAAGTTTAAAATAATGACGTCGAAGTCGCCCGTGTCAAGTTCTTCTAAAACCTTGTCGGTAACGAGGTATGCGCTCATCTCGGGCTGTAAGTCGTAGGTCGCAACCTTGGGTGAGGGGATAAGGTCCCTAACTTCGTTTTCGTTGGGGGCTTCCACACCGCCGTTAAAGAAGAAGGTTACGTGGGCATACTTCTCGGTCTCTGCAATTCTAAGTTGCTTTTTGCCCTGTTTTGCAAGGTATTCGCCCAAGGTGTTGGTTAAAACAGTCTTGGGGAAGGCAATCTCAACTCCCTCGAAGGAGGCGTCATAGACGGTAAAGCAAACGTAAACGGGTTCCAAAAATCCCGTCTTTCTCTCGAATGCGGTACCCTTGGGTACGACGAAGTCTTTTTGAGATACAGCCCTCGTAATCTGCCTTGCTCTGTCGGGGCGGAAGTTAAACATAATAACGCTGTCGCCCTTTTCGATTATGCCGATAGGCTTGCCGTTTTCATATACCTTAATGGGCGTTAAGAATTCGTCCGTCACGCCGTTAGCATAGCTCTCTTCAACGGCTTTTGCAGGGTCGGAACAGGGGGTGCCTGTGCCGAGTGTTAACATATCGTAAGCCTTTTCGATTCTGTCCCAGTTGTTGTCGCGGTCCATTGCGTAGTATCTGCCCGTAACCGAGGCGATTTTGCCGTAGTTAAGCTTAGCCATCTCGTCTTGCATATCGCGGATAAAGCCTGCGCCGGAGGTGGGGGGAACGTCTCTTCCGTCCATAAAGCAGTGAACGTAGCACTCTTTAACGCCACGTTCTTTCGCCATCTTTAAAAGGGCGTAAATGTGTTCGATATGGCTGTGAACGCCACCCGTGGATACAAGACCGTAGAGGTGGAGTTTTTTATTGTTGTTGACGGCGTTGTCCATTGCCTTGATTAAAGCAGGGTTTTCAAAGAAGTCGCCGTCCTGTATAGCCTTGGTAATCTTTGTCAAATCCTGATAAACGATTCTTCCGGCACCCATATTTAAGTGACCGACTTCGCTGTTGCCCATCTGCCCGTCAGGAAGTCCGACGGAAAGACCGCTTGCGCCGAGCGTTGCGGAGGGGTAGTTTGCAATATATTCGTTTACGTTCTTGCTTCCGTCAATGGAGATTGCGTTGCCCTTGCCTGCGGGTGCAAGTCCGTAGCCGTCCATAATAATAAGCGCGTAAGGTGTTTTCTTCATAAAAATTCCTCTTATTTGTTGTAGTTAACGATTGTCGCAAAGTCAAGCTTTAAGGAAGCCCCGCCGATTAAACCGCCGTCAATGTCGGGCTGAGCCATAAGCCCTTTGCAGTTGCCTGCGTTCATAGAACCGCCGTACTGAATTATAACTTTCTCTGCGCACTTGGGGCAGAAGAGCTGACCTATTTTCTTTCTTATGTAAGCGATGGTCTCTTGTGCCTGTTCGTCTGTTGCCGTTCTGCCCGTGCCTATTGCCCATACGGGTTCGTAAGCAATAACGACTTTGGTCACGTCTTCAATGCCTTTAAGTCCATCGGTTAACTGCTTGTCCAAAACCTGTTCGGTAGTGCCGTTTTCACGCTCTTCAAGCGTTTCGCCGACGCATACTATGGGGGTAATGCCGTTAGCAA
>JBJEVA010000057.1:0-20557 GCA_051884115.1 Candidatus Coproplasma sp.
TGTAATATTGCTTGCATATTTTTGCATAAAGGTGTAAAATGATTGAAATTTGTTTTAAAGAAAACGACATATTATTTAAAAGAGGTAATATTTATGAGAGTTTACAATTTCGCGGCAGGTCCTTCGACCCTCCCCTTGGACGTATTGCAAAAAGCCCAGTCAGAGTTTCTGGATTTTGCAGGAACGGGTATGTCCGTAACCGAAATATCCCATAGGGATAAGACCTATATGGCTATCGTTGAAGAGGCCGAAAAGCTTGTAAGAGAGCTTTTAAACGTACCCGACGATTATGCCGTAATCTTCGTACAGGGCGGTGCAAGCACCCAGTTTGCGGCAATCCCCTTAAACCTTATGCATACAGGCGTTGCCGACTACATAGTTACGGGCAACTTCGCTAAAAAGGCTTGGCAGGAAGGTCAGATATACGGCACGGCTAATAAGATTGGCGACAGCTCGGATAAGACATATACCTATATCCCCGAATTGGATTCGCTGAAATTCACAGAGGGCGCGGACTACGTTCACATTACTTCCAACAATACTATATTCGGTACGCGTTACCCCGAATTCCCCAAGTGCGAAGCTCCTTTGGTTGCGGATATGTCGTCTGAAATCTTCTCAAGAGAGATTAACGTTTCGGACTTCGGCGTAATATATGCAGGCGCACAGAAGAACCTTGCCCCCGCAGGCGTGACCATAGTTATAGCTAAACGTTCACTTATTCAAGACCCTTTGAAGATTTGCCCCACCATGCTTAAATGGAAGGTTCAGGACGAGAACGGTTCGCTCTACAATACTCCCCCTGCATTCTCCATTTATATGGCTTGCTTAGTACTCAGAAACCTTAAAGAAAAGGGCGGAATAAAGGCTATGCAGGAAGTCAACGAATACAAGGCAAAACTTTTATACGACTACATCGACTCGTCTTCTTTATATAAGAACAACGTCGTACCTAAATACCGTTCGATAATGAACGTTCCCTTCGTAACGGGTAGCGACGAATTAGACGCAAAATTCGTAGCCGAAGCTAAAAAGGCAGGCTTAGTATCCTTAAAGGGTCACAGGTTAGTCGGCGGTATGAGGGCTTCTATCTACAACGCAATGCCCGTAGAAGGCGTTAAAGCACTTATTGAATTTATGAAGAAATTTGAAGCGGAGAACAAATAAGATGGCAGATATACTTAAATTAAACGCAATATCCCCCTTAGCCGACGATATATTTGCAGGCGACAATTACGGCGACGACGTAGCTAATCCCGACGGAATTATGGTGCGTTCCGCCAATATGGCTGACTATGCGGTAGGCGATAAGCTGATTGCCGTTGCAAGAGCGGGTGCAGGCACCAACAATATACCCGTAGCAGATTATGCCGAAAAGGGTATCGTCGTATTCAACACCCCCGGCGCAAACGCCAACGCCGTTAAAGAGTTGGTTCTTTGCGAACTCTTCTTAGGCGGAAGAAAGATAACGGACGCTATAGATTGGGTTAAAACTCTTAAAGAAAACGAAACCCTCTCAAAAACCGTTGAAAAGGGCAAAAAGGACTTCGTCGGCGGAGAAATTATGAACAAGACGTTGGGCGTTATAGGTCTGGGTGCAATAGGTATAGCCGTTGCAAACTCCGCATACGCACTCGGAATGAACGTCGTGGGTTGCGACCCCTTCCTCTCCACCGCAAACGCACTTTTATTGAACCCTGCGGTTAAAGTAGTTGCCACCCGTGAAGAGCTTTACGCCAATGCTGATTATATCACCGTTCACGTCCCCTTAACCCCCGACACAAAGGGTATGTTCAATGCCGATACGTTTGCAAAGATGAAGGACGGCGCAGTGCTTATCAATAACTCAAGGGGCGAATTAGTTGACGACGACGCGGTAATTTCAGCACTCGAAAGCGGAAAGCTTGCAAGGTATATTACCGACTTCCCCACCAACAAGCTCATAGGCGTTAAAAACGCCATATGCGTACCCCACCTCGGCGCAAGTACCCCCGAAGCGGAGGACAACTGTGCGGTTATGGCTGGCAAAGAGCTTACCGATTACATTAAAAACGGCAATATAGTAAACAGTGTAAACTACCCCTCGGTCAGCGGTCCTAAGACGGGCGTTGCGAGAATTTGCGTTTTACACAAAAACGTAGCTAATATGATAGCCCGTTTCACCACCATTCTCGCTTCTGCAGGCATCAACATCGACAGTATGGCTGATAAGTCCAAGGGCGACTACGCTTACTGTATCTTAGACGTTGACGCAGAAGTACCCGCAAACGTTGCAAATGCAATCGCTGAGATTGAGGACGTTATAAGAGTTAGGGTTATTTAACCTTTATCTAAATGGGCTTACGGCTTAACAGTGCCGACAGCCCGTACAATTTAAAAGAATAATTTTAATAACCTTCGCCCATAATGATAAAGGACTTTACGGGCGGAGGTTTTTTATATGTCATCAAACAAGAAAAAAGTAAGAAAGCTGAGCGATGCGGAATACAACGAATATATCGCAGTACTGCGCAACGACGCACCTCTTTATAATGCGGACGGAAGCATGTTCGTCCCCGGAGGCAGTTGCGACGAGGAAGACGAAAAGGGCGATTGATTAAGCCATATCATAGCGGTAATTCAAAATAAAACAGTACTAAGGCATAAAAAAAACGTCCCTCCCGAATTTCGGGAAGGACGTAATTATTTGATTTAAGTATAGCTACATAGAGCTTACGAGGAAGGTTGCAAGGAAGAGAACGCTGATTATCCAAGTGATAACGGAAATTTCCTTTACCTTACCCGTGCAGAGCTTAACGATAACGTAAGCGATAAGACCTGCGCCGATACCCTTTGAAATGGAGTAGCCGAGTACCATTACGATGAAGGTTATAAAGCCAACGATAGCTTCCGACGCGTCTTCCCAATCGATTTTAACGACGGAAGTCATCATAAGTACGCCAACCCATATAAGGGCGGTTGCCGTAGCACAGGAAGGAATGAGCTGACCTATAGGAGATAAGAACATTGCTACTAAGAAGCAAAGACCAGTAACCAAAGCGGTGAAGCCCGTCTTACCGCCTGCGGCAACACCTGCAGAGGATTCTACGAAAGTAGTAACGGTAGAAGTACCTGCAACAGAACCTACGCAAGTTGCGATTGCGTCTGCAAGCATCATTTTGTTCATATTGATAGGAGTGCCATCCTTATCGAGAAGGTTGCCCTTAGAGCAAGCACCGTACAAAGTACCGATGGTATCGAACATATCAATCATGCAGAGCGAGAGAGCCGTTGTTATTAAAAGAACGATAAGAGTACCTACGTTGTTGCCTTCAACTCCGAGATATTGCTTGAAGTTGAAACCGTTTGCAAACACCTGACCGACAGAGTTCTTACCCCAAGCACCGAACGCCTTGAAGGGATTGCTGATTTCTATGCCCTTAAAGATAGCTTCGCTTGCCGAACTACCGCAAAGAAGACATAAGGCAAGGAGTAAATAATAGAGAACGGCAGAGCCTAAAATACCCCAAAGGATAGCGCCCTTAACCTTCTTTTTGGACATAATCGCAATTGCAAGTACGCCTGCGATAGCAACGATTGCGGGAACCATACCTGCAACGGCACCGCCTCCCGTAATGCCGAGAATCATATTGCCGTTTGTAATTCCGGCAGAAGCAATCGAATATGCGTCGTTGTATTTAAGAAGGTTGAACGATACGAATGATACGAGAGTAGCATCGTTGTTAACGATAATACCTGCGTTCTGCATACCGATGAATGCGATGAAAAGACCGATACCTACGGTAATTGCAAAACGAACGCTCTTAGGGATAGCTTCAAAAATCTTCTTTCTTAAACCCGTTACGGTGAGAATGAGGAAGATTACGCCGTCAATCAACGTAAACAACATTGTGTTTGCATACGTAAGACCGGTACCGCCAAGTATAAGAGTGTAAACTATAAACGCGTTTACGCCCATACCCGAAGCCTGCGCTAACGGCATTTTTGCAAGGAACGCCATAAGCATAGTACCGACGATTGCGCCGATTGCGGTAGCAATATATGCCGCACCGTAAGGGTCCTCTCCGCCGATAACCTTGCTGAACATTCCGCCGTTTACCATAAGAATGTAAACCATTGCCATGAAAGTCGTAATACCTGCTACGATTTCAACTTTGAACTTCGAACCGCTCTTGGTTATTCCGAAGAAGTTATCTACCTTAGCTAAGAAGCCCTTGTGGGGACTTGCTACAGCGGTAGCTTCGGGAGCAGATTCGGGAGCAGTTGCCGTTTCAGGCACTTTCTCTTCTTGTGTTTCCTGTTCCATAAAAACATCTCCTGTAAATTTTTTGTGAAATAATTTCACCTTTTTATCACATTATACATCATTTAAAAAGAATAGGCAAACGTCTTGCGAACATTTGCCTAAATTTGTCATAAAATTTTATTATATTTTAATTGTTTTTTTAAAGTTACACTTATACTTATCTTATTAAATTCAGCATTGCGCCATATTATAGGCTAAATTATAACAGAATACAGATAACTCCGCCCTTGCCTTCGTTTACTATTCGGGTGATTGTTCGGCGCATCTTCGCCATTGTATCCTCCTGCATGGCGCACACCTTGCCGTCTAACCCCTCCTTTACCATACTGCGTAAGGACTTGCCGAAAAGAGAGGTATTCCAGGTTGCCTGAGGGTCGTTTTCAAACCCTGACATAATACCGTTAACCATCTCTTCGCTCTGCGTTGCGTGACCCATAATGGGGCTTACTTCGCCGTTGACGTCCACCCTTACCACGTGGTAGCTGGGTGCGGAGGCGCGGAGTTTTATTCCGAGGTTAGAACCCTGCTTAACGATTTTAGGTTTTTCCAAAGTCAAATCCTCGTCGGAGGGAGTGACTATGCCGTAGCCCGTCATCTTTGCCCTTTCAAAGGCGTCCTTTACCTTATCGAAACTGCGCTTAGCTTCCGAAGCCGAAGCAACGTACTGCATTAACGCCCTCTCTCCGCCTATGTCCTCACCCGAAATTTCGGACAGCATATCGAAGAGTACACCCTCTTTTAGAAAAACCTCTACGGTGGCTCTGCCCGTCGATAAAGCGAGCGAAAGAGCCGTTTCCGCCTTCCAGAATTTACTGTCCGCAAAGGCGTTATCGAAGAGCGAACACTCCCTCATTACGCCTATTTTTTCGCTCGCTCTGCGAACAATGGACAAAAGTTCGGAAATTGCAGAGCTATCCGAGGGCATAACCCTAATCCATTCGGGGATTTTAACATCTAATCCCGTCACGGGGAACTCGAAGAGGACTGCCTTTAATATGTCGGAAAGTTCTCTCTCCCCTGCCCTTTCACAGTTGACGGCAACGACGGGGGCGGAGTATTTTTCCTGCAATTGCGCCCTTAAATTCCTTGCAGAGCTTCCGTCGGGGTCTGCACAATTTAGTACGATTACAAAGGGTTTGCCTATTTTTTTAAGCTCTTCCACGGTGCGTTCTTCTGCGGAAACGTAGTTTGCCCTATCTATCCCCGTCACCGAACCGTCGCACGTCACTAAAATTCCTATTGTGGAGTGGTCGCGAATAACCTTTTCGGTGCCGATTGACGCCGCCTGCGTAAAGGGTATGGGCGTATCCGACCACATTGTGTTGACAAGTCTGGGTTCGCCCCCTTCCTCGAAACCGCCTGCGCCCTCTACGGCAAAGCCTACGCAATCGACAAACCTAACTTCCGCCTCGGCTCCGCCCACCTTTACTTTGACCGCATTGGCAGGGATAAACTTTGGCTCGGTAGTCATAACCGTGCGCCCTGAGGCAGATTGGGGCAGTTCGTCTATCATTTCGCCCTTGTCGCCCTCCACGTTGGGCAGAACCAACTCGGTCATAAATCTTTTAATAAGAGTTGATTTACCCGTACGTACGGGACCCACTACGCCTATGTAAAGCGCACCTTTGCTTCTTACCGCTATATCATTATATATATTGCTGTCGAACATACCCTATCCTCCGCCCGATTATTTGTTACGTTTAATATTTTATTTACCGCCTTTTCATTTTATGACAGTTTTAATATTAAGGATACAAAAAACCGCCGTTGCGTTGGCAACAGCGGGTGGGGACGCCCCACGGCGAAGTATCTTAATTGTTTAGTCGTTAAACCAACTATTCACCAATCAAACGGGTGTGCGACCACGGCGAGGTATCTTAATTGCTTAGTCGTTTAACTAACTATTCACCAATCAAACTATATATAAGTGCGTCATGCGCCCCGTTGCTTGCAACGGCACGAATGTAACACCGAGCATTTATGTGAGGTGTGTGGCAATCTCGTCGGATATGGGCGGAGTTATCTTGCTTTCCCTAAAGAATAGGGAAAGTGGCACGAGCGTAGCGAGTGACGATAGAGTTTGAATATTAAAATAATAATCACCGCATTTATTCTTTATTATTTATTCTCTATTCTTTAATTCCTTTTGTTTCCCCTCTTCAGTCACTTCGTGACAGCTTCCCCTCCTAAGGTTGGAAGCCGAGTTTTATGGTTATATTTATTAGAAGTGCGAACTTCGTACTCTGGGATTGCCACAGCGACTTTTAGTCGCTTCGCAATGACGGATAAAACAAAATTCTAATATATTCTCACCTTATTCGGTTACAGCCCTCTGGAAAGAAACGAGTAGTTTTAAATAATTCTCACCTTATTTGGGCAAGTCCCTCTGAAAAGATGCAAGTAGTTCAAGGCGCAGGAGTACCACCGCAGGGAGTTTGCATAGACACAAATGACCAAGGTGGCACGGACTGCAACGCAGAAATACGACGCATATTTACAGAGAACCCAAGCAAGTCCCTCTTCATAGATACGAGCTCGTCGAGGCAAACTTCACTTAAATGCCTTTGTTTAAACCAAAGGCAAACTTTGCTCCGTTGCCTCTCCTCTTCCCACAAAATCTTTGCCAAGCAAATCTTTTATGGGAACCCTATTATTGAAGACGAGGCTTTTCGACGGGGAGTTTACATAAACGTAAATGACCCAAGAAAAACGTAGTCCGACACAGTATTGCGATGTATATATGAAGAGAAGCTATTACGAAGTATTATTTAACCATTACCATTTCTTTAAAGAACTCGTCCAACTCTTCCTTAGTTTTGAAGTTGGCGAGATACATCGTATCGCCCATTGCACCGGAGAGAGCTTTGGCTACACGGGCAACTAATTTTAAGTTTGCTCCGAACCTATCCCTTATATCCTGTTCGCAATAAACGTATTCCTTGCCGTCGCGCCTACCGCAGAAACCGCAGTAATACTTTTCTCCCGTGGCAAGTAATGAGGAATCATAGGCAATCATATCCGCCCAGATTTTATATACGTCGGTGGAGTTTGCGTAGTTCATCATATCGGGGGAAATACCGCCGGAGGGGCGCATATTTACTTCAAGGGCTACAACCTCACCCTTCTTGCCAATACGCTGGTCGCAGGTTAAGCGGAAGAACTCGAAATGCACAAACCTGCTCTTAACGCCGAAAGCTTTAAGCACTCTGCGCCCTGCGTCCCTTACGTCGTCGAAGGGCTTATTCAATATATAGAATATAGAGCTGTCGCCTGTGTTCACGACGTCCATTAAGGAGAGGGGAGTAACGTTACCCGTTTCAAAAATGGGTTCGCCCTTGCTGTTTACTATTGCATCGTAGGAATTAACTTCAGCCTGAATGAACTCCTCCATTATGTACGTTACGGGGAATTTTACCTCGAAGAACCTGTCTAAATCGGCGTCGGAAGAGAGCTTGTGCGTATCGTTTGCGCCCACGCCGTTATCGGGCTTAACTATTACGGGATAGCCAACCTCTGCAATAAACTTTTTGCACGTCTCCTTATCGGTAGCAAGGCAATACTTAGCCACCTTTACCCCTGCCTTTTCGTAGTACTCCTTCATCTTGGACTTGTACTTTACCTTAGGCATATCCTCTATCTTAAAGCCCGAATTTATGTTGAAGTCGGTGCGGAGCATTGCGTCGCGTTCCAGCCAATATTCGTTATTGCTCTCTAACCAATCAATTTTGCCGTAGCGGAAGATGAAGAACGCAACGGCGCGATAGACCTCGTCGTAGTTTTCCAAAGAGGAAACCTTATAATATTCTGTAAGGCTACCCTTTAACGCCGAAGAGAGATTGAAGTAATCGCAGTCGCCTATGCCCAAAACGTTGAAGCCGTTATTCTTTAATTCACGGCAGAAACGCCAATAAGTTTCGGGGAAGTTGGGTGAAATAAATACAAAATTTTTCATAATACTTTTACCTTTGTTAAAGTGAATTTATAATTAAAACCGACCCTTAACGGGTTATTTTACGGTACTTTCCGCCAAGAGAATAGGCATAAAAAAGGGAATTTCCCTCTCCCAGGACGCCTCGCAATGAGTTCCGTTCGGGACAATCCTTGCCGTTACTGCAACGCCCTTTTGGGTAAGCAGAGGGAAGATTTGACCGAAAAGCTCCTTTTGCGGAGAGTGATTTTTAAACTCCTTTTCGCCGTAATCGGTAAAAAGGACCGTATCTTTTTTAAACTTTGCGTTGCGTAAAAATGCAGGAACCGCCCCGTCCTCAACCCATAAGCTCGGAGAAAGAGACGCACCCCGTGAAAAGTACTCGCCGTATTTTGCAAGCGCATACAGCGTCATAAGTCCGCCCATAGAACTGCCTGCGATATAGGTATGCGCCCTGTCGCTTAACGTGCGAAATGCCCCGTCGATTTCCTTTTTAAAATCGCCGACAAGCCAATCCATATACTTTTTTCCGCGACCGATAATTTTTTTGCCCTTAAAATTAAAGGTTACGGGCGAATACTCCGAAAGGCGCATATCGCCTTCGTGATTGCACTCCACACCGACTATTATCATGGGCGTTTTAGTACGCTCCATATACTCTTCCAAGCCCCAGCACTTACCGTAGGTCGCCTCCTCGTCGGTGAAGAGATTATGCCCGTCAAACATATATAATACGGGGTAATGCTCGTCCGAATTAAAGTAGCCGACGGGGAGATAAATATACGCCGTCCGCTCCTTATTACCCGTAAGAGCGGGGATAGTGATTGCTTTTCTAATTACCATTTTTTTGTAAAACTTTCCTTATTTTAACGCAGAATTATACTTTAAAATTAAATTACCTGCCATATATGCCTTAACTAACGTTAAATATGGGCTGATATAAACTCGTTTAAATCTTCAAAAACCTGGACTCCGCAAACGTCGTTTGCAATCTCGTGACGGCACCCCTCGTACAAAGTCATAGTCACGTCTTTTCCGTATGCCGACATCTTGTCGTAGAACTTTATAACTCCCTTGCCGTAGTCGCCCACGGGGTCGTCCTTGCCTGCTACTATATAGATAGGAAGGTTTGAAGGGGTTCCCTTCATAGTCTTTGCCTTACACGCCTCGCCGATTATAGAAAACAGACCGTAAAAGCCGTTGCACGTAAAGGTGAAACCGCACAGCTCGTCCTCGATATATCTATCGACGTTGCCGTTGTCCTTACTCAGCCAATCGTAAGCCGTCCTCTTTTCAAACTTATTATTATATGAACCGAAAGCCGTTTTATCTATAAACTTACTCCTGTGCTTCCAACCCTTGAAGAGAGCGACAAGGCTCGTCATAAACTTTGCAAAGCCCGTAACCAAACCGCCCTTAAAGCCCGTACCCATAATAATTGCACCCGAAAGCTCTTCTCCGTACAATGAGATATACTTTCGGCAGAAGAACGAACCCATAGAGTGACCCATAATAAAATAGGGTACGGAAGGGTACTTATTTTTCATAAGTTCGGTAAGCGAGCGTATATCCTTTAATACGGGTAAATACCCCTTTGGTTCAGCCATATACCCAAGGCAATTGCTATCCTTAACCGATTTTCCGTGACCGAGATGGTCTTCTGCGCACACGCAGATTCCCTCGGCAGAAAGCTTTTCGGCAAGGGGGGCATACCTTGAGGCATATTCCGCCATACCGTGAATTATCTGCAAAACTGCCTTACATTCGCCTTCGGCAGGCCATATGCAGGCATGAATACTCGTTATTCCGTCTGACGAAGTATAATAAACTTCTTGCATATCTTTTCCCTCTCACGACGCCTTAACCCGTCGCCTTTATAATTATAACACCTTTTAACAGGCAAATCAACACCCGTATAAAAATTATTTTCCTAAGATAAACTTCTTCATTCCCTTGAAAAAGTGACCGTTGCATGCCTCTAAAAAACCTTGTTTGCGGACTTCGTTCAGTCCCATAAACTGCATAAGCGACCTAAGCCTTAACCAACTGAAGGCAGACGAAGCCGTCTTATTTTTAGATTTTCCGCCAATCTTTACTATAAGCCCGAAGACTTTTGCGAGCAAACCCTTGCAATAGCCAAGCTCGGTCACGGGAGTTTCAAGCGTAGCCTCCATTCCCTTATAGGGTTTTGGGGGCTGAATATCCTCAGTCAAATGACTTTGATAATAGCATTCATAGTCAATCTTTTCACCGTTCGTTAGGGCATATATGCACCCCAACGGTAGGTTTTCTGGCGTAATCTCCACACTGCCTTCAAATAACTTGCTATTGCAGTTATCGTTAAGGCTTACACTATATACACCCCCTGCCGAAAATGCGTTAAGCTTTGTATTCCATATTCGGAAAGAATATTCGTCAAAGGGCAGAAAGACTTTCCTTTCCTCCCCTGCTTCAAGATAGACCTTCTTAAATAATTTCAATTCATAGGGAGAAACTTGCAAATCTCTCTCTGCTTTAACGTAAATTTGCGCAACCGTAGCCCCAGCCCTTTCGCCTACGTTTTTTACCTTAAAACTCACTCCCTCACGGCTGAAGATGCAGTCCGAATACTCGAATTTTGTATAGGACAGCCCGTAGCCAAAGGGGTATTTTACGGGGACGGAAAAGGACGAATAGTACTTATAACCCACGTATATTCCCTCGGCAAAGTCCATTTTTAAGGCGTGAGAGGAATAGATTTCGGCACAAGGCTCGTCGCCCTCTGCAAATAGG
Source organism: Candidatus Coproplasma sp. (assembly GCA_051884115.1). Classification (GTDB taxonomy): domain Bacteria; phylum Bacillota; class Clostridia; order Christensenellales; family Borkfalkiaceae; genus Coproplasma. The sequence goes on from JBJEVA010000057.1 coordinate 11,007, forward strand.
TAGCTTTCGGCAAGCCTGCCAGACGGGTTGATTTTACCGCATAGCGCGTTAACCACCGCCTTTGCCCCGCCCTGACCGCCGAGGTGCGCCAACAAAAGTGCGTCGGCATACCTATCCCAATCGGTAAGAACAGTGCTTCCGCAAAAGAGTACGACGCAAATTTTTTTATTGAGTTTAGAGAGTTCTTCAATGAGTTGAATTTGGTTTTCTTTAATAGAAAGGGTCTTTCTGTCTATGCCTTCGCACTCGCTGTCCTCGTCCAAGCCCATACAAAGAATTAGCGTATCCGCCTTTTCTGAAAGCTTTATTGCAGAGTTTAAAAGCCTTTTACTCTTTCCGCCCTTTCTTTTAAAACCCTGTGCATAACCAATAAAATCAAGTCCGCTTCCCTCAATTGCCCCCAATATGTTATCCAGCGAAGTGGGGTTTACCTGTGAGGAACCCGCACCCTGATAGCGAGGATTTTTAGCAAAGTCGCCGATAACGGCTACGCGTTCACCCGCCTTTAAAGGCAAAACTGAGTTTTCGTTTTTCAAAAGCACAAGACACTCGCCCGAAGCCTCTGCCGAAAACTCTGCGTTATCCTTATAATCAACGCTATCCCTTACAATATTTTGAGAAGATTTGGCAAACTTACGGATATGCTCTATTGCTTCGTCTAAGTATTTCTCGTCAAGCTCTCCCTCTTTTACGGCTTTAACTATTTCGGCTGACGAAAATGCGCACCTCGGCATTTCGAGGTCGGCACCGGCTTTAAGTGCAGGAACCCTGTCGAAGCTTCCGCCCCAATCGGATACAACTAAGCCGTCAAAATTCCATTCCCCCCGTAGTATGCCCCGAATAAGCCCTTCGTTTTGGTTGCACATCACGCCGTTAAGCTTGTTGTATGCCGTCATAACTCCGTTGGGCTTACCCTCTTTTACAGCTATCTCAAAGCCTGTAAGGTAGGTTTCCCTTAACGTCTGTTCGTCAATACGGCTGTCGCAGTACATACGGGCATATTCCCTGCTGTTTACTGCAAAATGCTTTACGCATGCCGAAACGCCCGTACTCTGCACACCCTGTACAAACCCTGCGGAAAGCTTACCCGAAAGGTAGCTATCCTCCGAAAAATATTCAAAATTTCTTCCGCACAGCGGACTGCGCTTAATATTCAGCCCCGGACCTAACACCATAGAAACGCCCTGAAAAGAAGCTTCCTTTGCGATTCGCTCGCCAATTCTTTTGCACAAATCGGGGTCGAAGGAACACGCCACCGCGGAGGCAGTGGGGAAACAGGTGGCTTTTTGAGAACCGTTAAGCCCTAAGTTGCTCGCCCTCTTGTTCTGCACCCTCATACCGTTAGGTCCGTCGGAAAGCTTTACGGAGGGTAAGTTTAAGCTTCGGCACTCCGCAGTACTCCAAAAGCTCTTGCCTGTGACTAATTCGGCTTTTATTTCCAATTGAGTTTTAGTTGCCTTTGAATTATTTTTCATAAAAAATACCAATCTTATTTTACCACCGCTGTTGTTTTTTTGCAATATCTGCAATCAAGCTTTTACGTTTTTTTAACATTTTAACAAGACTTTCTTCCCTCCGCCCCTCGTCAATTAAACCGCAACGAAAAAATAATTTGAATAAATTGATGTATAATTATTTATAATAGTGTATAGACAATGAATAAACAGTAAATATTTTTAAATAAATTTATAAAAATTACTTGACAAAATTAAAACGTACTATTATAATAGCATACAATTAAACCGTTGATGCGAAAAGGTATGATATTTCGTGCGCATACAGAGAAGTCGGCAAGGTGAGAGCGACTGCACGCAGAATTTCAGATGGGTCGCAGAGGGCGGAGGACAAAGACTTAGGTCGAGTATCTTCCGACGAGTAGGTTAGCGTAAGTAACCGAGGGGATTTAAGTCCCCTAAAGAGAGCGGAAAGTATTTCCGAATCAAGGTGGCACCACGGGCAGACAGCCCGTCCTTGGCAACGTTACATTTTTACGTTGCCGATTTTTTTTACTTTTTTAAACAATACGGGCATATCCCGAATAAATTATAAGGAGAAATTATTATGAAAGACCAAGTACCCTACAAAATCTATTTAACAGAGTCGGAGATGCCCAAACAATGGCTTAATATAAAGGGCTTTATGAAGGATAAACCGGCACCCCTTATTAACCCTGCCACGGGCGAACCCTGTACGGCGGACGAACTTAGGGCAGTATTCTGCGACGGACTTGTTGAACAGGAGCTTAACACAACCGATAAATACATCAACATTCCTCAGCCCATTTTGGATTTTTATAAACTTTACAGACCCAGCCCCTTGGTCCGTGCTTACGGACTTGAAAAGGCGTTGGACACCCCTGCCGAGATTTATTACAAATTCGAGGGCAACAACACCTCGGGTAGCCATAAATTAAACTCCGCGGCGGCACAGATTTACTACGCAAAGGAGCAAGGGCTTAAAGCCGTAACGACCGAAACGGGAGCAGGTCAGTGGGGAACTGCGCTCTCTATGGCAGGCGCGTATTTCGGTATGCCTGTAAAGGTGTTTATGGTTAAGGTAAGCTACGAGCAGAAGCCTTTCAGGCGCAACGTTATGAACGTCTATGGGGCAGACGTAATCGCCTCCCCCTCCACCACAACAGAGGCAGGTAAGAGAATTTTGCAAGAACACCCCGGCACGGGCGGTTCATTAGGCTGTGCCATATCCGAAGCCGTAGAGGCGGCGGCAACCGACCCCACCCACAGCACGAGATATGTGCTTGGCTCGGTTTTAGACCAAGTTTTATTACACCAATCGGTTATCGGTCTTGAAACCAAGACTGCGTTAGAGAAAATCGGCAGAACGCCCGATATCATCATCGGCTGTGCAGGCGGTGGTTCTAACCTCGGCGGACTTATCGCACCCTTTATCGCGGATAAATTAGAGGGTAAGTCCAACCCCGAAATCATTGCAATCGAACCCGCCTCCTGCCCTTCGCTTACGAGAGGTAAGTACCGCTACGACTTCTGCGATACGGGTAAAATCTGCCCCAAGGCAAAGATGTACACGTTGGGTTGCGACTTCATTCCCAGCCCCAACCACGCAGGCGGTTTGAGATACCACGGTATGAGTCCCATCATCTCAAAACTCTACGACGACGGCTTACTTTACGCTAAATCATACATTCAGTCGGACGTATTCGAGGCGGCGGTTATGTTTGCAAGAATCGAAGGCACACTCCCTGCACCCGAATCTTCCCACGCCATAAAGGGCGCAATCGACGCGGCGTTAGAGTGCAAGAAGACGGGCGAAAAGAAGGTCATCGTCTTCGGGCTTACAGGCACGGGCTACTTCGATATGAAGGCTTACGACGAGTACTTGAACGGCAAAATGACGGACTACGTTCCCTCCGATATGGAGATTTCCGGCAACTGATAGATAGAAGTTTAAGTTAAACTTCATTTTTAACGTGCATAAAACTATATTCCTATTGACTAAGAAAGAGCAGTGAAATAATAAGGCGGTGGCAAGTTCAACTTGCCACCGCCTTTACCGTATTATATACTTAATGTTGACAAATGAGTATGCTCGGCGTATAATTTAAATTGTAATATAATGCATATTTTTGCGTTTGCAGTCAATATTCGGAGGTCAATAAAATGAAAGAAAACGTATTAGTAACAGGCGGTGCGGGATATATCGGCAGTCACACCGTCGTAGAACTTATTGAGAACGGTTACGGCGTTGTCGTTGTGGATAATCTTGCCAACTCCTGCGAAGAGAGTTTGAAGAGAGTGGAAACGATTACGGGTAAAGCTGTTAAGTTTTATAACAACGATATAAGGGATAAAACCGCCCTCGATAAAATTTTTACAGAGAACAAGATAGATTGGGTTATTCACTTTGCAGGTCTTAAAGCCGTTGGCGAATCTTGCGCAAAGCCTATTGAATACTACGACAATAATTTAAACGGCACCCTCGTCTTATTGCAGTCTATGCGTGAACACGGGTGTAAGAAGCTCGTGTTCTCTTCCTCGGCTACGGTCTATGGCGACCCCGAAGTTCTGCCCTTGACCGAAGAGTGTAAGACGGGCGGAACGACCAACCCCTACGGCACGAGCAAGTACTTCCAGGAAATTATGCTAAACGACGTTTATAAGGCTGATAAGGAGTGGACCGTCGTTTTACTCCGTTACTTCAACCCCGTAGGCGCACACGCAAGCGGACTGATAGGCGAGGACCCCAAGGGCATACCCAACAACTTAACGCCCTATATTGCAAAGGTTGCGATAGGCGAACTTAAAGAAGTGGGCGTGTTCGGCAACGACTATCCCACCCCCGACGGCACGGGCGTGAGGGACTATATCCACGTGGTTGACCTTGCAAAGGGACACGTTTCGGCAATAAGCGGTGTTAAGAACTCCGGCGTATATACTTATAATCTCGGTACGGGAATAGGATATAGCGTATTAGACGTAATTCACGCCTTTGAAAAGGCATGCGGACACCCTATCCCCTACTCAATCAAACCCCGCCGTGCAGGCGACATAGCCTCCTGCTATGCAGACGCGTCGAAGGCAAAGAGAGAACTCGGCTGGGAGGCAAAGCTCGGCATAGACGAAATGTGCGCAAGCAGTTGGAATTGGCAGACAAAGAACCCTTCGGGTTATAGAAAGGGTTGATTTTTTGACCTACCGCCTTACACGTAATTAAATGTTTAAGCTTTTATATACCGACGTAAGTAGCCTTACAGACTGTGAGTTTGAAAGGCTTTGTAAAATCCTCCCCACCGAACGGCTTACCAAAGTTACTGCTCTAAAAGACAAAAAGCAGAGGTATCTCTCGGCTGGGGCAGGGTATCTCTTGCATATAGGGTTATCGGATTTAGGGCTGATTAACCCCCGCATATACCGCAACGAACACGGAAAACCCTATTTAAAAGAGGGGAGTATTTTCTTCAATCTTTCGCACAGCGGAACGGTTGCCGTCTGCGCTATATCTTCTGCGGAGGTGGGGATAGACGTGCAGGAGGTACGCCCCGTGAGCGAGAGTTTGATTAAAAAAATCTGCACAAAGGACGAATACGCATTCGTCGCACAGAACAGCGAAGAGATTGATAAAAGGTTTTGCAGGCTTTGGGCAATTAAAGAGAGCGTAATAAAATGCCTCGGCAAGGGACTTTCACTCTCCCCGTCCAAAATCGAAGTTAAACTTTCAACCCCGCATAGCATAATTATAGGCGGTGAACAGACAAACTTACGCTTCAAGGAATATACCCTTAACGGTTACTATATTGCCGTTTGCAGTTCAGTAGATAATTTTTCACCCGAAGTCAACAAAATAGCTATTTAACCTTGTTATATATACAGGGGAATATAATTATGAAGAAATCATTTTTAATTTTTATTTTTTCGCTTGCGGTTGCCCTTTGCGCGGTGTTTGGCTTTACAGGGTGCGATTTACTTTCGTTGTTAAAACCCGAACATACCCACACCCCCTCACCCAACTATCAAAGCGACTCCGCCTACCATTGGCATGAATGTACCCAAGAGGGTTGCAACGAGAAGTTAGATAAAGAGGAACACACCTCTTCGTCATATATTACCGACAAAGACGGACATTATAAAATTTGCTCGGAGTGCTGTGAAAGATTTGACGAGGGCGTCCACCTCGACGGTGAAAGTTGCTCAATCTGCGGTTACGTCCCCAACCATACCCACACCCTTGAACACGTAGATGGAAAAGAGGCATCTTGCACAACAGACGGTAACGTCGAGTATTGGCACTGCACAGGCTGTAATAACAACTATTCCGACAAAGACGCAACCACCGTTTTAACGTCGGTAATAATCAACTCAACGGGGCATAGTGGCGTATCTAAGCACGACGAAACAACCCATTGGGAAGAGTGCGAAAACTGCTATACAATCCTCGTTTCAGCTCAGGAACACACCGCAACGACCTACACAAAGAACAAAGAGGGGCATTACAAAATCTGCACAGAGTGCGGTGCAAAGTTTGACGAGGGAACCCACGTTAACGGTGAGGATTGCTCAATCTGCGGTTACACCCCCGAATATACCGATTTGTGTGCTTCGTCATACGGCTATAACTACTTAGGCACGTTGGAAAACGGAGAACAGCTTCAAAGCTTATACAATCAAATAGACGAGGCGGTAAAGTCCTTCCACACAGACGAAAATAAGAACGCAACCGCCACTTACGTATCAAATACTACCGTCTATGTCGCAGAGAAAATATATTATTCGTCGTTAGGGTTAACAAAAAGTCAGGCGCAGAGCGTTTGGGCGACTTACAGGCACGACAACCCCCTTTACTATTGGCTGATAGGTCAGATTGTAAGCAGTTCGCAAGCCATATCTCTGTGCGTGGATAGCGATTACATATATGGCAGTGAAAGGGTTTTGCAGAATCAATCGATATATCTTGCCATAGACGAATATTTAAACGCTGTGCAAGGGGAAACCTCGGCATATCAGACGGCGTTTGCCTTCCACGATATGATTATAGACAATATCGACTATGCCTACGACGATGAGGGTAACCCCGAAACGGCAAATTGGGCGCATAGTATATTGGGAGTATTGAACGGCGGAAGCGCCGTGTGCGAGGGATATGCAAAGGCGTATGCACTTCTTTTAAACGCAATCGGCATAGAAAACGCCTACGTGACGGGTAGCAGTAAGGGCGTGGGTCACGCCTGGAATATGGTTAATTTAGACGGCAATTGGTATTGGTACGACTTAACTTGGGACGACCAGCCGAACTACGAAAGCGGAATAATATATGACTATATGTGTAAGTCGGGCGAAACCTTTGCCGACCACACCGTAAATGAGACGGGTGATTTCACTAACCCTATGAACTTCCTGTATGCCCTGCCCACCGCGTCAACGGCAGACTATAATACGGACTCTATTGAGTACGGCGAGCAGTTTGCTTTAACCAACTTATCATATGAAGTATGCGGTTATAACAGGGTTCGCGTTGTAAGCTCTTCCTCTCTTTCGGGCGAGGTGGTCTTATCCGAAAGCGTAACCTATGAGGGGCGTACCTATGCGCTTACCGAGATAGGCACTAACGCATTTAGAAACAATAGGCAGATAACTTCCCTTACAATTCCTAAATCGGTAAGGGTTATTCATAACTTTGCCGTCAACGGCTGTTCAAAGCTAAGTTACGTAACCTTTGAAGATAAGACGGGCTGGAGCAGAACGTGCAATAATACTACGGAGCAAATTGAGCAAAGTTCCCTTGAAAGTACTTCTTCTTCGGCTTCGCTTTTAAAGGAAACGTACAAAGTATTGCTTACGCAGTACGAATACACTTGGATTAAAGCGGTTTAAGTATGGACGATTTTGTTATTCGATTGAATGAAAACGGGGAAAAGGTGTTGGTGAGATGCAACGTAAAAGAGGGGACGGCTATAATCCCCGACGGAATCGTTCACATCGCTAAAGATGCCTTTATAGACAAATATCTTGATAAAGTTATTGTACCGCAAAGCGTTAAGACTATCGAAGAGAAAGCTTTTTGTCTCAGCAAATTTAAAGCAATCGAGCTCCCCGACGGACTTGAAGAAATTTGCGAATATGCCTTCAACTTCTGCACAAGACTAAAAAGCGTAATTATTCCTCATGGGGTTAAACACATCGGTAAAGGTGCCTTTAGCTTCTGTTACGAGTTAAAGAGAGTTTATATTCCTAAAAGCGTTGTTAGGATAGATAAAAATGCATTTGAAGCCTGTCGTGAGCTTACGATATATTGCGAGGAAACTTTACAAGAGGGCTGGCTTAACGAACCTGAGGAAACTTACTCCTATAAAGAGGATATAACCGAGGGCTTTAACTTCCACCGCTCCGCAGGCTCCTTTGACGATAGTTACGTGGTTAATAGAGAAATTGTTTACACCAACAGCTTCAATCCGGACAAACGCCCCATCGTCACCAACGTACCTTTAGAACAATTTTTAAAGCTACAAGAGGAAGATAACCTATGAGTAGAGACAGGCTCGGCGGTAGGCGTTTTAGGTAAACGCCCTCCTACCGCTTGGTTAAGATTATTTATTTTCTGCAATTTTCACATTCCATCACAAAAAAATTTTATAATTTGATTTTTAATGCTTAAAAATGCTTGTAATTTTTTTTATCGTCCTATATAATATTTAAGCAATGCAGAGGTTGCAGGGCTTTTATAATTTATTAAAAGGCTCAATTCCTTGCATTAAAAATTAAAAATTGGGGTGTCGCCAAGCGGTAAGGCAACGGACTCTGACTCCGTCATTCGTTGGTTCAAATCCAGCTACCCCAGCCAATAAAAAGTAGGCTTTTAGCCTGCTTTTTTATTATTTTTCAGCATTTTGCTATGTTTGAAGAATTTTAAAAAGCAGTTTAGACCCAATTTAGACCCAACTTTTATAAAAAATGCCTAAAACTCTTTAATAAGCAATTATGCTACATATGAATTACACTTTATATACAAAAAATGCCAAAAAATGAATTAACGCAAAAAAACCGACAGCGTGATACTGTCGGTTTTATTTTATATTTAGTTTTCGGGAATATCCGCTTCGGGAATATCCACGCCGCACCACTTTAAGAATCGGCGTTGTTCGTCAATTTTATTCCCCATCTCTTCAACAGCCTTAACCGAGCTTACGTTATAACCGCCAGCCATTCCCACCGCACCCGAAAAAAGCACGATAATGACTTTCACAAGACACATTACCACGGTTGCAAGCGTTGGTTCGGAAACGAGATTAACGCAAAGAGTAACACCAAATACTGCCGTAAATAACATTGTAACCGCCTTTTGTATTCCGTTGAATATTTCCAGCGTTCGAGTTGATATATACTGATTGGGTGCTTTTCTTGAGCCGTAACTGTTGTTTACACTTAAATAGCTTGTACTGTATTTTAATCTTTTAAGCTTTTTTGCTTTGCGGATAATACTAAGCTCAAATTTTGTTAGTACTGGGTACGCTTTTTTAAGTTCACGCTTTGAATACTTTAAATACTTATTTTTAAAGTCGTCAAGGCTAATGCCAGCATCCGCAAGAATGCGCTCACGGGAGCCGTCAAGCTCTTCATCTTCCCAAATACGGCAATATTCAGGAATACGCCCTGCTGCACCCGATTCAACGATTGCGTCATTAAGTCTCTCTATTCGCTTAAAGGCTTTTTGCCAACCATCGGTTAGTCTGCCCTTCCTACGTGCAAACGAACGTAACAGAAAGTAGATTGAAATAGACGCAAGGTACAATACCAAGCTCTGAAAACCAAACTCTAACAGATTGACACCAGTGTTAAAGCTGATTTCCGTTAAGTAAAGAAGAATGATTACAACTACGAGTATTCCAACCACAGTTAGCGTGATGGCGTCAACGAATGATGCAAACGCTTTATTCGGTCTGTTCTTAACTACTTTAGGTGGTAACTGTAACTGCGTTGAATTATTAAGATTGTGCATTACTCTCCTCCTTTTCAACTACAAACATACCGCTTTTTTTCGCCGCTTTGATTGAAGTGTGGTATGCCGCATACTTTTTGTAT
>JBJEVA010000058.1:0-20500 GCA_051884115.1 Candidatus Coproplasma sp.
GCCTCCGAGATGTTCGGTTTTGAAACCTATTCAACGTTCTACAGAGCCTATAAAAAACTTATAGAAAATAATTTACCTGATATCTTAGATTAGTCGTATAGTATTTAAATTTCAAACGGGGGCGCACCATAGATGCGCCCCCGTTTGAAATTGGAGAGAAAATAATGAAATAAGTTTTACTATACTACGTGTATTTGATATAAGTTATTATTAGGGAACGTCGATAGTTAACCCTATGTCATTATTATACCATACTTTATACAAAATGGAATTGCAATTCCTTTTCAAATATATTGCATTTCTTACATTATTTAACCGTTTGTTTGTTAATTACTTATATAACATACTAAGGACACAAGAGAAAGTGGAGAGGACAATTGTCTTCTCCACTTTTTGCTACTTTGATTTAACCGTTTATTGACGCCTTTACTTCGTTAAAATTAACCCGTTAAGACGAAGTTAACTCCGTGTTGATGTTGCAGACTAAAAATACGAAATATTCTGAAACCGAAGAGCTTCCGTCGCTTATCGTTACGTTCAAACGGTAGTTTGTCAATTTAAGATTTGTATTAGTCTTGTCAATGACGAGTTGGTAATTTCCGCTTGCCTGTTTATCTGCAACCGTCAAAGTATCTCCCGTGACGGCGGTATCGCCTTTCAAAACCTGCCAAATTGAAGCCTCGTCATTCGATAGAGCAACATATTCGTATTTTTTCGCCTCTGCGTTATATACCTTTTTAGTAACCGAAAAGCTTATGTTTGCTTGAGTTAAGTTATCGTCTCTGAACAACGCATTGATAGAAAAACCTATTTCACCGCTGTTGGTATTGTCGTCAGAGTTGGACGAATTAAGATTGATAGCTAAATTCTGGAAGCTCTCTTCGTCGGGTACGACTGCCAATTTTATCTTTGCGTCCGACTTGGCGTAATAGGTCTTGCCTGCACTTTTAGCCCCGACGCCCAACACCCCTTCAACTACCGACAGATACATTGTGTCAACCAACGTATAAGCCGTTGAATCTCTTGACGGGAATGCAAGGTAGAATTCGTTGTACGAAACCTTGGCAAAGTTTAATTCAATGGTGTAAGTTTTTGTCGGCTTTAACAATACGCTACCGAACGAGATAGCCAACTGTGAGGTAGCAGACCTCAACTCGTCGTTAAAAATAACGTTGCTGTCCGAATCGACAACCTTAATAACCGTTCTTTGAGGTAATTCCACGGTATTGCTGTTGTTATCCATTACGTAGAGAGTATGCGTTTCATACACCTTACCGCCTTGACCTTGAAGGGTATCAACGTAACCTTCGGGGTAGGTTATGGTGTTTGTCACCTGCATACGAATGGTTTCGCCCTCCTGATAGGAGAAACTTATTCCCTCTGCAGAATTATCGACGTAGTCTGCGGAGTTGACAATTTCAGGTTCGTTCCAGACGGTAACTTGCCCGTACACCTCTTTTTGCCGTCTGACGATTATGTTGGTCTCTGCCCTATGTTCCTCGTCGATAACCGCCTTCAAGTTATAGGTAGTGGTTTCGGCATTGTGGACGGGTATTACCACCAAGAGGTATTTTTCTGTATAGATACAACCGCTTCCCGTATCTTTACAGAGACGGTTTTCTATGAGTTTGCCTATTTCGTTTATCGTAGAGAGATTGACGTGTGTAAAATACGTCTCTCCGTTCTTAAAGTCGGCAAAACTAATAAACCTTGTATCCGCAGTCAAAGTCAAAGTATAGAACGAATATCCGAAAGCGTTTGCGCTGTTTAAATCAATGAGCACGAACGCCGTTCCTCTCTCGATTTTTGCGTTAACGTCCGACTGACCGTTTGAACCTGTCAACTCGATTTGCTTTTTGAAGTTATCAAAACCCTCCAAATCCTCCCCCAACGTCATAGCCACGTCGTTGTAATTGAACTCGACGTAGAGTGTAAAAGAGGAGCCGAAAGATAAGTTTATCGGCAAGGAACCGGACGGCTCGGAAGAACTTGTGAACAGGTTGAGATTATACTGCTCCCCCTCTACGGGCATAACGAACGTCTTTATATTCACCGAACGGGTATAGTAAACGGGTATATGCAAAGTGTAGATATCATTAAAGGTTACGGAGAGTATGGATAAGGTCTTATTCTCCGACTCTAAATTATCGTAAACGCCTGCCTTGAACGTGCCGTTATTGTATATAACGCTTCCGCTTCCCTCTTTGAGCGTTAAGCTACCGTCAGCGTTGACGGTGTAGCGATGAGAAGTTATTGAGATAAGGTTGCTATCCAATTGGATTACGGTGCTAAAGCCACCGCCCGTCAGCATATTTAGATAGCCCGTCATTGTGTCGTTTGTCTTTCCGCTAAAACAGTAAAGCGGTAAAGAAGTGTTAACCGCAGTATCCGCAACCAAGTCGCCTAAATGTTGAATGTCAACGGTGACGTTTGAACCGTCGTACGTCCACCACTTCAACCCCATAATTTCCGAAGGGGTGCCTGCGGTTATGCTGTCGCCGTATAGAGTGGCGTCTGCCTCGTCAATGGTAAAGGACTGACTCCTCGCTTCGATTGCCGACTGTTGCGGGGTTTTGGTATCGTATTCGGTCGTATAACCTGCATACTCCGCCCCTGCACCGTAGGCGTTGTAGATTACAAAACTTGAAGTGCTTGAATCTGAATAGAAGTTTTTTTGCTGTGTCGTAACGCTATCGGGGAGCGAACAGCTGACGGCATAAAGTTGCACCGTGGCTACGTTATTGCCTGCAATAATACCTGTATTTGTAAAGGAGGGGTTGGCTGTATTATACAACGTAGAGGCAACAGAACCGTCTCTTAAATCAGACGTAGCAAAAGTATAATTGGAAACCTGGTTACCCTTGCAGACGGTATTATTATCCATAATAACGTATTTACCGCTTAACGTGCCGGTCGTAGCGGTGCCTATTAAACCGCCTGCGCCCGTGTATCCGATGATATAGTTATTGGCAAGATATACGCCCTCTAAGCTATAAGTAGCCGTATATTCATCAAACAAACCGCCTGCATAGGAATTTCTGCTATATATCACGTTATTGTCGGCGTGAATATTTTTTAAAGTACCGCTGATTGATTGCGTCGTCGAAAGGATTGCACTTGCCTTTCTACCTGCAATTATGCAGTAGGAAACACGGCAATTTTCTGCGGTCAGATTTTCTGTAGCACCCAAGTCACCGAAAAGACCGCCCGCATCTGCGTAATTAAATATATATTGCACTATTCTCACGGGATTAGCCTGCGTGCCGACAACGTTGCAGTTGGTAACGTTAATCGCTTTTTTGGCTGAATTTCGGTAAGCCATAATGCCTGCCGAACAGGATAAACCCATAATATACATATCGTGGCCTTGGGTGCTGACTGTACAGTTTTTAATATCTAAAGTTACGTCTGACCGCTGTTCACCCACTAAACCTGCGGAGTCATGTAAACTGGCTATCACCATAGGCGCAGACTTTGCCGTAACCGTACAGTTTTCCAAAGTCACTTTTTTACTTACTGTGCCAAGCAGACCACCCGCAGAGCCTATGGCATAGCTGTTTGTAGAGCTGTTACGTTCAAGAAAATATGCAAGAATTTTTACAGAGGACTGATTTATTCCGTTATATATCAGGTTGTTCTTAATATCGTCCGATAGCATAGCAACCGTGCTATCACTGCCAATGAAGGCATCATAGGGGAAGTCACTGCCGCTGAAATTACCCAGCGAAAAGATAACGCAACCGTCCACCGTACAGCCTGTTGCGGTTATTGAACCATTATCGCCCGTCCAACCGAGCAGACCGCCGGAAGCAATCGAAGAGTCCGTAGCACTATAGCTTGCATATAATACGACAGCCGTTTTAGTGACTGCGCAATTGGTGAAAGTAGATATTGCCTTGTAGGCACCCGCACCACCTATGACGCCACCGATGCCTGTTTTTCTGTCGTCATTATTTTTCGGGTTACGTTGCACAGCCTCTATGGTTGAGTCTGCAATCTCAAAGCCCGTGATATTTGCCGTACTTTCTTTATTCAGGTACCCAAGGCAACCGCCCACTTGCTTTTGACCTTTAACAAGGACGTTTTGCGACAAATCTCTCCCTACGGTGTTATTTACGGTCAACGTTCCTCCGCTATAATAGCCCACAAAACCGCCTGCGCAGTTGGGTGAAACCACGGTAAAACCGTTCATAGAAACGTTATTTATTGTAACGTTCTTGCTTGAGCTGTTCTGCCCCAGAAGCCCTCCTACATGGTATGCAGGGGACTTGGTATAATACATTGCCTCGTTGGAGTAGTTAATAGTAGTAACGCAGATATTGCCCGTTAAAACCAAGTTTTTAAAGGTAAGCATACACTTTGATCTGCCGAATAAGCCGTAGCTTGTGATAGAATCGGGGTCGTAAATATCGCCTGAAGACTTATCTGAAGTCGTGTTATAGCCATACTGAGGCATATTCATATTTACGGTAATAGTTGCCTTTTGGCTATCGTTGCCGAAAGACTGAATATAATAGACGTAATTATCCGAATAGGTACCGCTCATACCCCTAAAGCCGTTGCCGTAAGAGGACATATCGTAGGCGGTTGCCGTCAACTTAATATCTAATGCGGTAGTCCCCAACGCCTTTTGCGTTTCGATACCGAAATATTTTGCAGGCAGGCTGACGGCAAACGTATCGTCAACGTATTTACCGCTTGATATACCTAATGCTGTTCCGCCCACTTGGCTGTAATCGCCATAGCGTGAAAGGGCTTTATTCCCGTAAGCATAGCCCGTGGTACTGTGAACGGCACCCGAATTGAGGGCATAGGAGAGCATAAGAAGCTCCTCTTCATTTCCGATAGTGAAGGTATTCGTTCCGTTAAAACCTGCGCTATGTGCCGTAATATCATTTAACGAAATGGTAGGAATTTTAAAGTCGTCTTCGTAATCTATAACAAGGTTGGCGACAATATCGGCGTTCTTTCCGTTATTATAGGTTACACCGTCAATTGCTATGGCGTAGCCGTTTAACACCCTGCCTATGTAATTATTGTGGTACAGGTTTGTATTTGAATTGTAACCGTTAACTTCCCCCAAGTCGCTGAGCAACACGCCACCGCCTGAAATAAGACCGACGTAACTGCCAAACGCCGTATTGCAAGAACCGCTGACTTCACCAACCGTAACGGTTACGTTATCTATCTGATTATCACCGCCGACTATCCAGGATATGGCACCGCCGAAGTGGGGCATACTCGTAGTTAAGGTTGTGGCGTTGGGCGCAGACGTTGCCGTCATACTGTTTGTTAAAGTGCCTGTTGAAAGGGCAATATCCCCGTAGGAAATAGTCAAGCCGTAGATTGCACAGCCGTTGGCAACGCCTACAAAGCCGTAGCCTGCTTCGGATATTGCCTCTGCAGGGCTTGCAAGAGTAAGCGTTTTATTATTGCCATGCACTACGCCGTGGAAGGGATAAGAAGTAGAGCCCAGCCCCTTGAAATCGGCGGTTAGGGTTAAATTGCTGTCGCCTATTTTATAATACGCCCCTGCAAGATATTCCAAGAGGACGGAGGTTGATAACTCGGTTGTACTGCTATCCGAAGCCGTGTATATAAGCTTTCCGCCCGTGACCTTGATAAGGTAATAGTCTGTTAAATCTAATTTTGAAACATCCGACCAGTCGCCTTGGGGGAAGTTGATTTGCCAACCCTCGTTGAACGACGCCGTACCCGAAAGCCATATACTTAAGTCGATAAGCTGTTTGGGCGAATTGAGCATATACGGGTTTTCATACGTACCCCAACCTTCGATAAAGTCTGTGACCTTGCGGTTAACGCTTAAATTTCTGTTGGTTGTGCTGTTATCGAAACTAAACCCGATATAGACGTAGGGCAGATAATATTTGAAATTTTCGTATAAAATACTGCTCCCGTCAGGCAGGTCGGTGGGGTTAACAAAAATTTCATTATCGAAATACTGTTGTTGCTCTTTATCGAAGTACAGCTCAGCGCCATACGTTACTTTATGCAGTGTGCCTTCGCCCCAATCCTCGTCAAAGTTAAAGTTATAGATAACCGAGCCGGTGGCGTTTACGTACTTGACGTCGTAGAACAGCATTGAATGGGTAAAGATTGAGCTTACACTATTATCTTCTGCCAAGCTCTGCTCTAACGCTATGCCCCGCAAGGTTACGTTTAAGTAGGTGGAGTTTGCTCCGTTGCTCTCCTCTATGCCTCCGTAGCCGATAAGAGAGCAGGCAACGTTAACCGCCGTACTTTCGTAAGCTTGGGAAATATTTGAGATATCAGCATTTACGTAACTGCCCATTGTATTTATAAGCAATGGTCTGTAACCGCTATCCCCTTCTACCTTTAACCCGTCGAGTATAACGTTATCAACCGTTAAATTACAGGTAAATATATCTGAACCTGAACTTGACACGTTGCCGTTTGCCTTTCCGCAGATAAATGCACCCGAACCGATATTGTTGCCGAGGTTGGCAATCGTTCCGCTTAACGTTACGTTTTGAAGCGTATAATAAGTGTTGGCGCCTGCCCCTGCATTTACGTCCGATAAAAGCCCTGCCTGCATACCGTAGAACTGCTTTGCCGTAGCCTTTATAGGCGTTGCAAAGGTAAGACAATAGTTATTAAAGTCAATAGTCGCCGAGCAATCCTTTTCGGTGGGGTAGAAGCAATATCCAGTCATATCTGCATCAGCGGTTGCCGTAAAGCTGTCGCTAACCGTCGTAGTATTCAAAAACTCTGATTTAACGTTTACAAGAAGATTGCCGTTTGAATAGTCGTTGACGTGCCAGAACATCAACTTTTGCGCAACTGAGCTTGCGTTTTTAACGTTGAGAATATTAAAGTAATACCTCGTCTTGCTGTTCTGCCTTGAATTTATGAGCGAATACCAATCGGAAGAAGTCGGCATTTTGCCGATATCTTCACCCGTCTCTATGGTGACGATACCGCCATCTTTAGCAATGCCAACCGAAGTGTAGCTTGAGATATTCTGACCCGCAAGCAGGTCAAAGCCGTCTGCCGTAACGCTTTCAAATGCACCTGCAGGGCAAGCAACCGAGACTAATGCCTGCCTTCCGTCGGAGAGCAACAGTCCGCAATCTTCGGAGTTTGTCTTAGAAGTGGTAAACGTGCTTTCACCCAAAGAAAAACCGCTCTCTATCGTCAGCCTGCCCGTCAAAGTATGGACAAGTCCGCCAAGAGTTGCACTGCCTGCGTCAATCGTCCCCTTATACGTTGCGTTTAAATTGCTGAGGTGACAGTTTGTAAACTTATAGCCGATTATTCCACCCACGTTGTTCGTTGCGTTAGGCGTGGTTAAGCTTACGTCTGCCGTAGTGCCGTCCATATCGACTTGGGTGTAGTTAGTGCAGGACAGCACGCCTATAAGTCCGCCTGCTTGCAGGTAGGAGTAAGTTCCCGTTTTGGTGAGTTTTGTCGTTATTGTGTTGCCTGTGAAATCTATTTTGCTACTGCCTTTGTAACTTACTTGACCGCTTAAACCGCCCCAATATAGTTTTGATAAATTGCTTGAATTACATATAGCGCTGTCGGTGATAACCGCACTTAAAGTACAATTGGAAACGGTAAGGTCCGAAATGTTTTCGACATTTCCTACAAGTCCGCCTGCATACATATAAAAATTACTTGTGCTGTAACTGCCTGCAAGCTCTATATGAGCTGATACCGTGCTGTTATTTACCGTTAATCCACCCGTCGCGTATCCCGCCAAAGCACCGATATCGACTTCTGAATTATACAGATTTGTATAGAGCGTACCGCCTATCGTCAGGTTGTTTATTGTTGCGCCGTTAATCGTTGCAAACAGCCCTAAATATTTTCTTGCGTTATTCGTATATGCCGACGCTAAGCATTTAACACCGTTGTTTGTATCGTCTAAAAGGCTCTGCCCGATTGCAAGCGTTATTGTGTGACCGCCACCGTTTAAGGTACCTGTGAAGGGGTTAGAGTTACTGTCAGGGCGAGTCAACTGCTCTATACCCGTATTTGTCAAATCGACGTCGCCCGTTAAGTTAATCGTCTTTGAAAGCAATGAAGTGTAGTTTGCTCCGTCATAACCGCTGACGCCCGAAAAAATACCCTGCGTGTAGAAGGTTATTGAAAGCTTTGCAAAGTCTGCCACGTCGCTAAGCGTAATATCTCCGCTTGCATCTAAGGTTGAAGTAACTGAAACGACGTGGGTGTTTTCATCGATTGAGATTATGCCCAGTCTATCGTTGCGGATAACCTGACCGTAGTTTGCTATATCGTTATACGCGCTGTCAGCTCCGCTGTACGTGCAACCGCCGTCTTTATATATAAGAGAGCTATCCTGTTGAAAGACGATATTGTTGACGGTAGCTGAACTATCCGTGATAGTACCGCTTAACCTTACCACACTGCCGGCGCCCGTCGTGCCTACCAAAACCGAACCTTGCGTATCGGTAAGCGTTAGGTTCCCTATATCTAAAACACCGTTTGCCGAAATAACGCCTGCCACGTCTGCAGTATTGACGAAATGGGTATCATTGCCTTGTCTTTTAACAATTGCGTTGCTTAAGGCAAGGTTATTGACCTTAACGTAAGTTGACGGAGCTATTCTGCCGACCACACCGCCTGCGGTTGCGTTTGCCGTGTTGGCAGTTGAAGCGGTATTAACAAAACAAGTTTCAACACCGTCGCCTTGAATAAGCACGGTGTTTGTAGTAGCAGAGGCGGTAACTTGACCGATTACTCCGCCGTAAATTCCTGCCGTTAATCCCGTCGGCGTAATGGCAGAAGTTGAGCTTAAACTAACCGTGAAATCTCCCTCTGTATCTAAGTTTCCGATATATCCGCCGAACGTTCCTGCCGTACTGTTGAAAGGCACGGTGGCACTTACAACGGTTACTCTCTGTAGCGTTTCCCCCGTACTATTGCCCTTCCAATAGCCTACCGCACCGCCTGCTATGCTTGTTGCTGTTATATTAAAGGTAGCTGAAGCAACCGTAACGTTGCTCCCTTCCTCAACGGCAATCGTTCCGTCTGTATCCACGTAGCCTGCCACACCGCCGAGATAACAGGCGGAGGAGTTGGTTATGCTAAAGCTACCCGTGATATTGACGGCTGAACCTTCTGCAATTTGCACAGTGCCGTTATTATAGCCCACGATACCGCCTGCGTTGACTGCCGTGGCGGTTAAGCCGTTAACCATTACGTCTGTGTTAAATATTGCTGAACCGCTGTTTACGCCTATCAACCCTGCGGAAGCGTTTGTTGCATAACTACAAGAAAGCGTTGAAGCGCTATCGCCCGTGAACGTCACCGCGCCGTAATTTGTGCCGACAAGTAAACCTACGTTCTTACCCGTACCGTTAGAAGTTACGGATAGGTTTAAACTTGTAGGGAGCTTGACGGTTAAATTAACCCCCTCGCCAACCTTTGCAATCAAACCTGCGGAGTGTCCGTCATTGCTTTCAACCGTGTAAGTATTCGCCGTAAAACAGTTCGACAAATCGACGGAAAAAGTTGTGCCTGCCCCTGCCACTATTTCGCCTGCAAACAGTGCGGTCAGCCCGTCCGTATGTACTCTCGTACCCGAAGCGGACGGACCGAAGCGGAAACCGCTGATATTTAATGCTTGATTATCTTGAGTAATCGTAACTTTTTTTGCAAATACGAAAGAGTTTTCCTCTTCATCGTCGCCTGCGTTTGCGTTGGAGGAGTAGAGAATCTGTCCGTTAGATACAATCGAACCCTCGTTGGAGAGGTTGTTGAAAAGGTATTTCCAACCGCCCTCGGCTATGGCGACAGAGGTGTCCTGACCACCGCCTATTTTAAGCCGACCCTTGAAGGGGTATGTATCGTTGCCTATGCCGAAAAAGCTACCTGACGATATAGGAGTGGTTGTATCTTCCGCGTCATAGTTGACCTGCAAGGTAATTAAACCGCCGTAATTTATGGCAAAGGTATAACCTTGCAAGCTGTCGTTGTGGGAAATTCTTGCCAACGTCACTAAACCGTTGACGTCGCCTGTGAATTGGAGTATGTATTCTTTATTTTCTTTATCTGAACAAATAACGCCCTCAAACGCGCCGTTAACCTCTAACCCGTCTATATTTTCAACGCCGTAGCCCGTGGCATAATCTTCGGGAATGGTGAGCGCGTCTGCCCTTAACCCGCCGTTCCAATTAAAAATGGAAAGTATTACGGCAAAAAACGTTATGGCGATAAAGAGCAAGGTAAGGGCTATATTGTACCTTGCTCTGTTATTTTTATTTAAGGTGTTACGGTGTAGTATTTTCATTTACTCCGCCCCCTTAACGTATTCAACCGAAACGAACGCCTCTAAATTTTCCCAAGTCACTTCGCTCTCCCACGTTCCGCTTGCGTTATTGCGGAAAAATGCGAAAGTGTCGGTATTGTTGTTTTGTGCCTGCCAAGTATATTTTTTGTTAAAACTTCCTTCGCTTATGTTTTCTACGCCTGAAAAAATTATGCTTTGATTGACCGTCATTAACGTTAAAACGTCGCTGTTCCACTTTAAAGCTACTTTACCTTCGGATATGGTAGGTCCGAACGACTGTACGCGATAGGTGAACGCCGAGTAATCTTCAACGTTTGACGTCTTTTCAAACGTACCGCTGACAGAACAGGTATCCGCCTCCGTAGGCGTAAACGTGGCGCCGATAACTATTCCCGAAAGGCGTACAGGGTAAGTAGGCACGGCGACGACGTTTAAGCCGGGCGCACCGCTTATATCCTCCCCCTCCTCATAGCCAAAGCGAATGGTAAACGAATCCGTAGAGCATTTACCGCCTTTAAGCGTCTTGGAGGTTACAGGCGAAGTATGGTCGATAGTTGTGACGGAAATTGACTTTTCTGCGCCGTTTTCATTGAGAATAAAGGTATATTGTTTGTCTTCGGGCAGTGTGCTTTCAAGCCAGACATAGACGTCGTACGTTACGTCAAAGGCGTTATAGTCGCCCGTCCTGACGTCGTGATTATAGACGAATATATTCTGTTCCGAAACTCCGCAAGCTATCCTTTCTTTGTTGGAATCTACGGTTGAAATCGAATATAATTTATCCGCAGAAAAATAATCTTGTTTGTTTATAAATACGTCCTTAAACTTACCTCTTACAAAGTATGCACCCTCGGCAACAATTAACGCGGTTCCGCTCAATAAAAGGCAGACGAGAAGAACTATAAAGATTATTTTTTTGCTTTTCTTCATCTTGTCTGCCTCCTTTTTAGATTTGTATTTAATTTATGCGTTCTCTTACTTTTTTGAACTTTCCTGTGCTACGATATATACGACGTCTGCTTCTTTTACGTTATCAACCCCTGAATCCTCTGCCCAGGTTATATTAAGCACGAAAAAGCGGTATCGGCTTACGTCGTTTAACTCGTCGAGAAGATTAGACGAGGTGTTTTCATCTTTGGAAAACTTTAATCCGTCATAAGATTTAAATATTCCGTCGTTCAAATTCCCCTCTTCGGGTTGGGTGGTTGTAGTCCAATCGCCGTAAGTCTTTTTATACGTATAGCCGTTAAACACTTCGTTTTCAAAAACCGTATCGTTTTCCTTATAGAAGTTGTAATAGCAGTCGTACGTCGTTCCACTTTGAGTTACGCCTACCTGTTTGTACTCCGCACCGTCAACAGCTACTCCTTCCGTAACCGAAAAGACGGGGTACAAGTTTATTTCCATACCGATATTTTGGGTATAAATTAAACCGAGAAAGAAAGTATTTACAGAACCGTAGATTGCAGGGGCAACGCAAAACACAGCGTTATATTCAACCCCCACCTTCAATCCGTCAAGGTGGAAGGTGGTCATATTTTGTAAATGGTCGTCCTTTAAATAGATGGTGGGTGGCAAGGTTAGCTCAAGCTTTTCCGTCCTGCTGTATTTTAAACCTTGCATAAGCCAGGCAAAGCTCTGCCCCACTACAGCCAAAAGCAAGACGATTGCAACCCCCAAAGAGACGAGCAATTTTGTTGTTGAGTATAATTTATTCTTCCGCATATTATCCGTTATTGCTTGTAACCTCTATTACAAAGCACATATACTTAATTGAAATGCCTATCACCGTATCGGCGCCGTCAAAGCTATCGGAGGAGTTTTCGTCCTTTGAAAAAAGTTTATCGGGATTGGCTGTGTAATACGTTGCTATCTCCGCCCTCGTATTCTCTTCAAGCACAGCGCTCGGCGACGCGAAGATATCCTCGTAATTGGGTACCCATATCCAATAGACCGAAACCTTATATGGGGTTGCCGTCTCCGCACTTGCCACCTCTTTTTTTACATAGCTTTCGGGGCTAATCCAACCTGAATATTTATCCCCGTCATAGCTTTCAAAGAACATTATATGGGAGGACATATATTTCAAAGCCAATGCCTTTTCCTCTTCGGTCAACCCTGCAAAAAAGCCGTTGTCGTAGGCGACGTCTCCACACCACTCGTCGTTTTTAGGAGTTATGCGATAGCCGAAAGAATAGGCGTTTTGCGAAGCAGAGGAGCCGTCGTGAACGTAAAAAGTTATCCGACCCGAAACACCCGGATATAACTCTTTCTTTTCCATATCGGGAAATTCAATAGACGTCGTATGCTCGTCTATTGCGGAAACGCCTATATCCTCACCGCTCTCTTCTGCACGGATTTGAAAATAACCGGAAACCTTTAACTGTACTCCCATACCGTTTCCCGAAACGGAAGCGAAGGAAACAAACCAACCGAGAACGGCAGACGCAAAAATAGCCACGGCAGTCAACAAAACAATAATCTCAAAAATTATTGCGCTTACCTTTATTGCAAGTTTTCTTTTATGACTGTTTTTTTGCATGATACTCCTTTTTGTCTAAAATGCGTCTGCAAATAAATTAAAGGCTTTACCCTTTTAGGGTAAAAAACGTTGCCGTACTATAAAAATGTAAAATACCCCACTAAGTATTGTACAATACAAACGATATAATTTCAAGTACTTCTTGAAATTAGGACGTACATTTAACCGTCAATAATATAAGAAGTTACTGCCAAACGTTAATAATAGAGTTAATTATAACGTTAATTATTCAATTCGGTACTTTTGCAGTTGAAGCGCTTAATTAAAAAAACGAACAACCCGCCCATTTTTTAGGCGGGTTTAATAAAACTATATACTTCTGATTTAGAAAATGGTTACTCTATTAAATCAAATCTTTTAACAACAACTTGTGCCGTAAGTTATTTTACGGAAAATCTAAGATAATATTACCCCTTTATTAGTGGCAATTGAGATAGGCTATCTTTATTTCCTCAGGCATATCGGGCGTAGGCAGGGGGGAAAGGTTTTTCTCGTTGCCGTCCCTTAAAGCTACGCTGTAGTACCAGCATTTAAATTTAAGCATATCCAAAGTTTTGTTGAGTTTTTCTATCTCCTCTTCAACCCGTCTTTTCTGTTCTTCAAACAACTCCTTGCGCTGAGGATAGGTTGAGCTTCCCTCTTTGCACCAGAGCATAAACTGCTTGATTTGCTTGATTTCCAGCCCTGATTTTTTTAAACATTCGATAACCCTCAACGCCTCTATATCCCTATCCGAAAACTTGCGTATGCCCGATATGCGTTCGATATCAGGTAGCAACCCCTCCTTATCGTAATAACGCAGAGTGGATATGGGTAAACTAAACATTTTTGATACTTGCCCTATGGTGTACATATTTTCTCCCGTAAAAATTTTTAAGAATTTTTAAAAACCCCTTGACATAAAGTTAGGTTTAGGTTTTACAATGATTATAACAGAATAAAAAATAATGTCAAGGAGATTTTTATTATGAAATATGTTACTCTATCCAACGGAGTTAAAATGCCCCAGCTCGGCTACGGCGTATATCAGGTTTCAAAGAAAGAATGCGAAAGGTGTGTTCTCGACGCTCTCAAAGTCGGATACCGCCATATCGACACGGCGCAGAGCTATTTCAACGAGCAAGAAGTGGGCAATGCTATCGTTAAATCGGGCATATCCAGGGGGGAATTGTTCATAACCAGCAAGGTGTGGATAGAGCATTACGGATATGAAGAAGCGAAGAAGTCGGTCTATGAATCATTGAGAAAATTGCAGACTGACTATATAGATTTAATGCTTTTGCATCAGCCGTTTGCAGATTACTACGGCGCGTGGAGAGCTTTGGAAGAACTGTATGCAGAGGGTAAACTCCGTGCAATCGGCATATCCAACTTCTATCCCGACAGAATGGTTGACCTCTGCTCCTTTGCGAAGATTAAGCCTATGGTCAATCAGGTGGAGACCCACCCCTTTAACCAACAGATTGAAGCACAGAAATGGATGGAAAAGTACGGTGTACAGATAGAGGCGTGGGCGCCCTTCGGCGAGGGCAGGGGCGATATGTTCGTAAACCCCGTCATTGCCGAGATAGGCAAGAAGTACAAAAAGACGGTAGCGCAGACAATTTTGCGCTGGGAACTTCAAAGGGGAATAGTTATTATTCCTAAGTCAACCCATATCGAAAGAATGGCAGAGAATTTCAACATATTCGACTTTGAACTAACAGATGAGGATATGCAGACAATGGCTAGCCTTGACAAAAGGCAGAGTTCCTTCTTCTCACACACCGACCCAAATATTGTTGAATGGTTTGTTAATTTGATTGAACAGCGAAAAAATAAGTAACCATTCAACAATATTCTAAAAGGGTTCCCGCAAGAGATTTGCTTGCAAATATTTTGTGGGAAGAGGACTGTAATAATATCATGCTTTGCCACGTGGGCGGTTCTATTCTATATCGTCTTTGGTTTGGTTTAACAGTTCTTCAGAAAGTTTTAAAATCTCTTCGCCGTATTTTTTCTTTTGGTGTGCAAGCACCTTGTTATAGACAGGGTAGGAAATACCCATAGGTATGCAACCCGCCACCGCCGTTAAGGAGCCTGCAAGGTAATATCCCCACTCCAAAGCCAAAGACATACCCAGTCCAAAGATAAGCACGCCGGCTAAACCGAGTGTAAGCGAAACAGCCATAGCGGTATTTTTAACCTTTTTGTCGAGTCTGCGAAGCCTATCTAACTTACTTATTTCCTTGGAACGGGGCTGATAAGAATTTCTTATACTGTCTATCTCTCTGCGCTCCTCTTCGGTGGGAGCAGAGTATGAATATTCAAACCTATTATTGCTCATCTTTCTTCCTTTCCTTTAATATTTTTTTAGCGTTAACCACCATATATATGCCGAGTAATGCTGTTAACAGGCACACGACGGCACCCGTTGCACCGTTCATTACGGTGGCTATATCATCACCGCCGAACTCCTTAAACATAGCCGTCTGCAAAGCTAAAATCGAAACCAAAGCGTCGGCAAGGTTGATACTCCGTAGCGCCCTTACCGTAATCTCAGCCTGTCTTTTTGCTTTTACGGCATTGATTACAGCCATAATTATCTTATAGAAGGCGTAAAGGGCGGATACGTAAATCGCCATTCCTGAATGTTCAAACGAATTTTCGCCGAAGACTATCTGCAACACCGCAAAGGACAGCACAAGCGGAAGAATAATTAAACCTATTCCGCACATACCGTAAACCCTTACTCTGCCTTTCGCGTCGTTGCCGTTTTCGTCCTTGCCCTTATCGCCTCTGCTGTGAAATAGTAGTACCACTCCGCGCATCAGTGCGAGCAAAAAGTAGTAAGCCGTTAACGCCCCGTACCAAGGCGAGCGTTCGGAAAACGCAAAGAATCCGTTAAAGCCGACGTAACAGATATTGAGCATAAACGAAAACAGCGAAAATATTTCGGTTCTAAAGCCGTACTGTTCTAAAAGGCGGTTTGTAAATTTACCCTTTTTCATTGCATCTACGCTCTTTTTCTTTATAAAAGGTATGCCGACAATTAAAAGATAAACGCAGTAGCAAAGCGAAATTGCCGAAACCGCATACAGCAAATAGCTTAATATCTCCCACATAGTACCGTGGCAATCGAATATAAGGGTGAGGATTGAACCGCTTATTGAACCTACGGCAATTATTGCGATTACCGCTATAAACCATTTCGGCGGTTTTTTAATAAAGTTTAAAAACTTCACGATATTATTTAACCCCGTTAATTACGACCTTAAAGGTTGCCCCCTTATTAAGTTCGCTCTCCACAAAAATCTGTCCGCCTATAAGGTCGATTACTTTTTTAACAAGGGCAAGCCCCAAACCGTTGCCCTCTTTTGCGTGGGAGGTGTCGCCTTGATAGAACTTGTCGAAGATATGCTTGCCCGTCTCAGCAGATATTCCACAGCCCGTATCGGAAATTTCTACGACGGCTTTACCGTCCGTATTCTTTAGCTTAACCCCTATTCTTCCGCCCTCTTCGGTAAATTTAACGGCGTTGGATATAAGGTTGTTCCATACGATTTCAAGGTAGTCCGCACACGAATAAATTTGTGCCTCTTCGATATCGCAATCAAGCATTATGCCCTTTTCGTCAATTTTTTCTTCGTAGGATAAAACCGCTTCTGCGAGCATTTCGTTTAAGTTAATTACGCTATATTCGGGGGTCAATTGCTGATTTTCGAGTTTATTGAGTTTTAAAATATTGACGACTAAGGAGTTTAACCGCCCCGACGCACCCACTAACGTTTGGGCAAACTTCTTCCTCGTCTCCCCGTCTAAATTTTCATTTTGCAACGCCGAAGCATAGTTTTGAATTATTGCCAAGGGCGTCTTAATCTCGTGGGAGACGTTGGCGATAAAATCTGTATGCAGAACTTCTGTCTTTTCAAGTTCAGCAGTCATCTTATTCAAGTTCTCCTTTATAAAGTCAAACTCGTTATATCTTCCGTAATCGTGAGAAATGTTTAGCCTTGCCGAAAAATCACCCGAAGCAATTTTGTCCGTTGCGGAAAGTATTTCTTCGACAGGTCTTTGCACCGTAACCTTTCTTCTTAAAAGGTCGATAACGGTTGCGGTCAAAGATAAAAAGGCTATGCCCGAAAGCGTTACGGTCGCAATTATTGCTGTGTTTTGCGTTTTTTTGCTTATCGCGACATAGACCAATATGCCGAATGATATACAGATTGTAAAGGTTAAAAAGAATAATATTGTACCCAAAATAAGTGCAGTCGTATTCTTCTTGCGTTTCATTTTAACCCCCTTAAATAATGCCGTTTTGTGTGCGTTATTGTTGCTTTAATACGGCTTTATAGCCAAGCCCGTGAACGGTTACGATTTCAAAACCCGTACAGCCCTTGGTCTTATCCCTAAGCTTAACCATATACACGTCAACAGTGCGTGAGGTTGCCGAGGAGTCGTAGTCCCAAAACTCTTCCATAAGTTGGGTACGCGTAAAAGTTCTTTTAGGAAAGGACAGAAGCTTAAACAAAAGGTCGAACTCCCTAACGGTTAGCGCAAGCTCTTCGCCGTCAACGTAGGCGGTATGCTCTTCCTTGTTCATTCTTAAATTTCCGGCGGTAAGCTCCTTACTGCGCTCTATGTTTACTCGGCGCAAAAGCGCCTCTATCCTTAAAAGGAGTATGTCCATATCGATGGGCTTAACAACGTAATCGTCGATGCCCAAGCTATATCCCCGTTGCTTAGAGGGTTTGTCGTCCAAAGCCGTCATAAATAGTATGGGGATTTGACTGTCCTGCCTTCTTATTGACTGAGCAAGCTCGAACCCGTCCATTTGGGGCATCATAATATCGGTCAATATCATATCGACCTCGTTATCCTCTAAAAAGGCAAGCGCCTCTTTTCCGTTATAACAGCTCTTTGCCCAATAGCCGTTACGGATAAGCGAGGAGAACACCATATCGTTTAACGCCCTGTCGTCTTCAACAACTAAAATTTTTAACATATCCTTTTCACCTTTTAATTACGGTAATACTATACCACCAATTATTGCTATTTTACCATACCCTTATTTAAAAATTATTTATAAATTGTTAAAAAATTGTTAACAAATAAAAAAACCTGCATTAAACGGTTGGCATTTATTACAGTTTTGGAGTAAAATTCTGCTTGTCGATTTTTAGTTTTGGGGATTAGAGAAAGGTGTTTGCGCTGATTGTTAGCTGTATCACGGGCATAGCGGTATTTTTGGCGGTATTGATTAAACCTTATTTTAACGTAGGCAAAGTAAAAATAGGTACATATTGGCTTATTTCGCTTTTAGGTGCGGTGGTGCTTCTTATTTCGGGTAGCGTACCCCTTAATTACCTTTGGCAAAATCTTACCGCACAGACGTCCGTCAACCCGTTAAAGATACTCGTACTCTTCTTCGGAATGACTGCAATCTCTGTATTTTTAGACGAGGCAGGGTTCTTCCGATGCCTTGCAAACGCCGTACTTAAAAGGACGGGCAACAGCCAATTTAAGCTGTTCGTTACGCTATATATCGTGGTCTCCGTACTTACCGTCTTTACCTCTAACGACATAGTCGTACTCACCTTTACGCCCTTCATTTGCCTGTTTTGCAAAAAGGCAAACGTCAACCCCATACCCTACCTTTTTGCCGAGTTCGTCGGGGCAAATACTTGGAGTATGCTTTTAATTATAGGCAACCCCACCAATATCTATCTTGCCACTTTTGCAGGGATAGACTTTGCTTCCTACCTATCAAAAATGGCTCTGCCCACCTGTTTTGCAGGAATTACCTCATTTATAATTCTGTTTTTGATTTTTAGAAAAAGCCTTAAAAAACCTATGACGGCGGTAACAACTTCCGAAGAGCGCATAGAGGACAAGCCCTCGCTGATTGTCGGCTTAATATGCCTTGTTATCTGTACGGTTCTGCTCGTAATAAGCTCCTATATATCCTTAGAGATGTACTTGATTGCAGGGGGAACGGCAATAGCTTTATTTATCACGGTATTGATTTTAAAGCTCTGCCGTAAAAAACGACTTAATCCGCTTGGCGCAACGTTGAAAAGATTGCCTTACGAACTCATTCCCTTCTTAGTTTCGATGTTTGTTATTGTGTTGAGCCTTGATTATTGCTCAGTTACCGAGAAGATTGGCAAGCTACTATTTGCTTGGGAGCCCACATTTACGGTCGGAATTTCGTCTTTCTTTATCGCAAACATTATAAACAACATTCCTATGAGTGTTCTGTACGGGGCGGTCATTGGTGCAAGCGGAGAGGGTACTGCCTATTTGCAGGGCATATATTCTGCAATTATCGGCTCCAACATAGGCGCGTACTTTACGCCCGTGGGTGCATTGGCAGGCATTATGTGGGTATCTATTTTAAAGCGGTTTGAAGTCGATTTCTCTTTTAAAAAATACATTGCCTACGGTTCGTTGGTCGGCTTCCCCGCCCTGCTTTCCGCATTGTTAGGGCTGTTGATTGCAATTTGATTTTAAAAGCATTTAAATAGATTAAGGGCGGAGCGCAAATATTGCGCTCCGCCCTATTTAAGTTTAATTGTTCGGTCTTAAATACTGTGTCTAAAATTTACTCTGATTTTTAATTACCCCCGTAATATGGGCTAATTAACGACATAAATTAAGACTTATAAATCTTAGTAGTTTTCCTTTCTTACTTCAAAGAATGCCTGAGGGTGATTGCAAACGGGGCATACTTCGGGTGCGGAAGTACCCACAACGATGTGACCGCAGTTTCTGCACTCCCAAACAGTTACGCCTGCCTTTTCAAATACCTGCTTGGTCTCAACGTTTTTAAGGAGTGCGCGGTATCTCTCTTCGTGTGCCTTTTCGATTGCTCCAACGCCCCTAAACTGCTTAGCCAAGTCGTGGAAGCCCTCTTCGTCGGCTTCCTTTGCCATTCTGTCGTACATATCCGTCCACTCTGCGTTTTCGCCCTCTGCGGCGTGGAGAAGGTTTTCCGCCGTGTTGCCGAGTTCGCCAAGTGCTTTAAACCAGAGTTTTGCGTGTTCTTTTTCGTTCTCAGCGGTCTGCAAGAAGAGTGAGGCTATCTGCTCGTAACCGGCTTTCTTCGCAACGGAAGCAAAATAGGTATATTTGTTTCTTGCCTGTGATTCGCCTGCGAATGCTTCCCACAAGTTCTTCTCGGTCTTGGTGCCTGCGTAAGGGTTCTTTGCAGGAGCTTCCTTAATCTCTACAAACTTTTCTTTGGGCTGTTTGCATTTAGGGCAAATTTCAGGCGCTTCATCGCCTTCGTGTATGTATCCGCATACTGTGCATTTCCATTTCTTCATAGTTTTTACCTCTTTAAATTTAATTTATTTTTATTTAAGTCAAGCATAGTGCCGACCGTAGCTTCTTTCCTTTTAATCAATCCCCGTAAGTTTCTTCAATCTTTATTTTCTATGCAAATTTACGATAATATTATAAAACTCTTTTCGGCATATGTCAATTACCATTGTCGTTTTTTGTTGCAAGGCTTTTACAAAGGCTATGAACTATTTGACCTATACATAATAAAAAACCGAGAGCAGAACCCTCGGTATTTAGTATTTACAAAACTTATTTTGTTTCTTCTTTGCGTTGTAGCACCACCAACGTCTCGACGTTCGGTTGCTTATTCAAAAAGATTTCTTCTACCTCTTTGC
>JBJEVA010000059.1:0-4459 GCA_051884115.1 Candidatus Coproplasma sp.
TGAACCTGCATAAATAATGCCTGTTCGGGTGTCATTTCGGACTCTTTCATAAGAGTTAGCTGGGTGTAGGTTGTTGTCATAAATGTCTCCTTTATTTTTAATTTTTGGCGAAGGCGACGGGAGTTGAACCCGTATTTCAGCGAAGCGGCAGGGTGTCGATTTAGTCGCCCCGTCGAGTTTTGCCAGTTAAACTACGCCTCCAAAATAACCGCTTGGGCGGTTATTTAAGATTCTGCTTTTAATCTTTCTTCCTTATGCTGTTTTACCTCTTCGGCTTGTGCCTCGGTAGCGTAAACTTCTTTTAAAGGAACGTACCTGTACCTCTGTGTTGGTGTAAGTAAGCAAATTTCTATCTGCAAGCTTGATTTGATGGCGTATTGAACCACAGTACACTTTTCAATCAACACTCTGCCGACATGGTTACGGATTACAGTAAAAACTGTTTGACCTGCACTATACGGTAAACAAATTTCAATCATCTTTTTGATACCGCCTTTTTAATCTGCTGAATGGTACCGTGCATCAAAGATGCTAAGCGCAGAGTTTCTTTGAGTTCGTCATCGCAAATCTCGCTTATTCTGCGGTTCCCAAATTTTCTTGATAGATATTTAAGAACCATACAAACGTCTCTGATATCCCCCTGCATTCTGATTTCCATTCCCTTCTTGGGAACGTTTACAATTTCTGTTGAAGTTTTAATCGTCATATTAGCCTCCTTCTTCGATTACTTCAATATTTAAAATGTCAACGCTGTACCCATCGTACCCTTTGAGAGTAGATATATCACTGACCATCCTCTCAATAAGTATCCGATAGTAAACCGTTGTACAACTCTCTTCTAAAAAAGCCTTAGCCGCTTCCTCGGACACCTCTAAAACACAGGTATCGTCTACATTTGTGTCTTCCAGGGCATTGAAGGCTTGAAAGTAAACTTTAATACTTTTCATACTCTTCCTCCGGGGCTTATAAAAGCTCATCAATGGTGCACCCAAAGAACGTAGCAAACTTTTTTAAAAGCTCGATTTTAGGCTCCCTCAATCCCTGCTCATAATTGCGATAGGTTTTAATATTCAGATTAAGCTGTTCTGCAACCTGCTCTTGGGTTAAGTTCTTTTCTAATCTCTTTTTTTGCATTCCTTTCATCTCGTTACCTCAAAACGTATTAATTTATTAATAAGATACCGCATTTTGAGCCTGTTGTCAAGTAAATTACCTCATTTTGTTCCTATAAATTTTTAATTTATATTGCCTTGTGTTTCAAAATGGGGTACAATATAGAAAAGGAGGTACAACATGTTAAGATTAAATGAATTAAGAGGAAGCATGTCTCAAGCGCAAATGGCTGCAAAATTAGGACTTGCAAGAGAGACTTACAGGAATTATGAAGTAGGACTTCGTGAACCACCGCTTGAAATTCTAATTCGAATGGCACAATACTTTAACGTTTCCGTTGACTATTTACTGGGGAATGATAAAGCTGTCGGCACCTGCGGAAATGATTGTCAGATAATTGTTGATGATGCAGAAGAGCGTGAACTCATTATCTTATTTCGCTCTATTACCAGGGAAGCTAAGGATGCAATTATGGGTAATGCACGTACTGCCCGTATGCTTTACCCTATTGATAAAAATTAAGAGATTGAGGTATTTATGGATTTATTTGATTTTATGTTGAACAATAATCCCGTTGCACTTGACGATAAAATAAAAGAGATTTTCTTTAGAAATTGCTCCGGTAATGCTTATTTTGAGGAAGGCGATATAGAAGAAAACGATATCAAAAAAGACAAGCCTAACAGCGGAAAATCTATTTCGGTTGCCGGCACAAAAGTTTTTGAAGTATTTGAAGATGACACTTTAAAATGTAAGCTGAACGTAATTGCAAAATTTTCTTTATGGAGATTTACCGATAAGAAACCTACAACCGAAATAAACAATTTATCAATGATAAAAATTAATAATGTTGACGGGCTACTGAATAAGTTGAACGAAATAGCATACGACGTGTTTTTATTTTGCTTGAATTTAATTCAAGCGGAGTCCTTCGGTTGCTGTCATTTGTTTACTGAGTGCAGTGATGCAAAGAAGTGTATTACTCAGTATAGGGAACTATATTTAGGGTGCTATTACCGCCGTAATTTAGAAAGTGGTAAAATCTTCTACGGAAAAAATAAAAATATCTAAGGTGAAATATGAGCATTAATAAAATTACTGTTATTGATTTTGAAACCGCTACCAGCGCATTTAATAGTGCCTGCTCTATCGGCATTACAGTTATTGAAGATGGAAAAATCATCGATAATAAGCATTACTACATACAGCCTCCAAACAATAAGTACTCATCAATAAATATTGGCGTTCACGGAATAAAGCCTGAAATTACTGCAAACTCTCCAATCTTTCCTGAAGTATGGGAACAGATAAAAGTATATTTTGATAATTCCTATATAGCAGCCCATAATGCTTCGTTTGATTTGTCGGTATTAAAAACCACGTTGAGTTTTTATGATATACCGCAGCCTCATTTTATGTATTTTGATACTTTGCATCTGTTTGATGAGTGGCTTAATTATAACGATAAAAGAACCCTTGATGCGTTGTGCAGAAAATTTGGGATCTGCCTTGACTGCCATCATAGCGCTGGAGATGATTCAAAGGCTACAGCCGAATTAATTATTTATCACTATAAGGAATGTGGATATAACGATCTGACGGAGTATTTCAATAGTCTTGATTTGAAAAATTATGGCTTTATCTCAGTTAACAAAAAGTCTGCTTACATATCGTATAAAAAGCATAAATCAGCAGATGAAATTGCAGCATCAACCGATACAACCTTTGTCGATTCCCAATTTAACGGCAAAACCTTCTTGTTTACAGGTGAACTCTCCACCTTATCCAGGGAAGAAGCTATGCAAGAGGTTGTAAAACGTGGCGGTTTAATTCGAGATGGTATATCGAAAAGCGTTGATATTCTCGTAAACGCAAATAAAGACGGTGTCATAACCTCTAAGGTCAATAAAGCTTTGGAATTACAAAATAAAGGTTGTGCTATTCAAATCATTAATGAAAGCGAGTTTTTGAGAATGTTAAACTTATAGCTGTAAATATTTCCGTTTTTACTCTAAAATCTACCTACTAAATAAAGGTAGGTTTTACAAATGGAACTTAAAGAGAAATTAACTCAATTTAACACTGTTTTGTTTGCGCTTCAGGTTGAAATTACCAAAGTTACAGACAAAGCTATCGGTGAGAAGCTGCAATCACTTCTCTTTTGTATGCAGATGGGCTTAGCTCAAATGTATAGAGATGCAATGAACGGCTTTGACCAAAAAAATCGCCCGTCAAATAATGACGAGCGTATTGCTTCCGAATTGCCACTAATTGCAGTCGATTGCAATTGTGGTCACAAAAAATCAGAAAATGGGCTTTTGAAATTCAACGAAAAGGAGATTTTCAAAATGCCTAAAACCTTCAGGAAAGAATTTCGTGTGCAGGGTTGTACTGCACACGTAAGAAAAAGGACCGACGGTAGATATAAGTGCTCTTATGAAATCCGTTATAATCGAAACGGATATAAAATATCCGCCTCCGCCACTACGTTAGAAAAGGCGAAAGAACGGTTCATTGAGAAGCTTAACACCGTCACCCCCGTTAACGGCGCCACTACGGTAGTGCCTAAAATATTTGATGACTTTGCTTCTTATTGGTTTACGAATTTCCATAAACGTAAAGTGTGTGAACGAACCTATGACCATGATATAAAATTATATAATCGTCATATCAAAGAGCAGTACGGGAAATTTAGTATTAGCAAGCTAAATGCCGTTATGCTGCAAGCGTTGCTGGATAGCTTTGCCGATAGACCCAAAACAGCACAAGATATTCACTCAATTCTTAACCAAATATTTGCCTGTGCTGTTAAACATGGGTTAATAAAATTAAACCCTATAGGTATGTGCTTCAGGGCACAATACGACAAGGAACACGGGAAATTAATTTCAAAGGAAGAAGAAAAGAAAGTACTGACCGCTTATGCTGGCACACCCTATCAAGCGTATTTCGCTGTTGTATTTTATACCGGGCTACGCCCGAGTGAATATACTTCCGCATTAATAGAAGGTAATTTTATTAAAGCCAGGAACAACAAACGAAAGGACGGAAAGATAGACTATAAGCGTATTCCTATTACCCCAATGCTCCGCCCGTACCTCCGCAATGTAACACAGTTGGAGATGCCTAAACCAAGAGTTTTAAACAATCGCTTTAAAAAGATTCTGCCATCATATAAACTGTATGATATGCGTACAACATTTCAAACACGGTGTTCTGAATGTGGTATCCCGGATAATGTTATTGGAATTTTTATGGGAAACTCTATAGGCAAACTGAAAGATGCCTATACTGATTTCTCTAACGAATATCTTTTAAGGGAGTCGGAGAAGTTCAACTATTAATT
>JBJEVA010000060.1:0-20337 GCA_051884115.1 Candidatus Coproplasma sp.
TTTATATGAGCCATTTTTTTATGCACCGTTGTTGCACTTAATATTATAATCCACCGAATAAACAAAACGCCCCTTGCGCACTTCCGTGTGCGCAAGGGGCGTAAACTATATAAGGTAAAAACTTTTAATCTTCAAGATATTTTTTACGCATAAGCTCGATATCTTCGTCCGAAACGTCAAGTTCTTGTTTGCAGTATTCTATTACGGAGCCGTATTGCTGTTTAATTTCCTGCATAGGTACGGTCATATATTGGGGTTTAGCCGCCATCATACCTAAAAGTATATGTTTGAACGAGGGGCGCAAAGGCACTACCGCTAAGCCGAAACGGTTCCAGAAGAACCTTGCCTTTTGGAAGTGGTGGGAGGCGATATAATCGTGAATAATAAATTCTTCGTCAACGCCTAAAATCGATTCGACAAGCATAGCTATAATTCCCGCTCTGTCCTTACCTCCGCTACAATGCCAAAGTATGCAGTCCTCGTTTTCTATAATATATCTTAAAGCTTTTTTAAGCTGAGACTTAGGTTCTTCGGAAAAGAGTATAGAGCGGTACATCGCTATCATATAGTTGTCCGCCGTGCCGAATTCTTCTTTAATGCGCTTAGACTCAATCTCCATAGTTCTGCGCATAGTTTTTTCGTAAGTAATACCCGCAGTCGCGGTGCATAATACGGGAAGGTGAACGTAGTTTACGCCCTCCCAAAGTATATCGGGAGCCTCTTCAAGTTCTGTAAAAATACGTAAATCGAGTATGGTCTTTACGTTCATTTTTTTAAGAGCTTCAATAGTCTCTTCGGGAATTTTATTAAGTTTTCCGCTTCGTATAAGCTTTCCCTTAATTATTTTTTTACCGTTCAATGCAGGCATACCGCCCAAATCACGGGTGTTGAACAGCTTTTTAAGGGGCAAACGTTTAATTCTTTCTAACATACTTTTTGTATTATAACTTAAAATAAGTAAATAGTCAAGTGTAACTTTATCTAATGTGCCTACGCAAAATATTTAAGCATTTATCTTTATGTCTTTATGAATTAGCTTAACGCTGTTTTGTGTCGGTGTTTTGATAAGAAAAATAAAAAATTTTACTTTGTACTAAAAAAAATGTGCTTAAATTGTTTAATCGGCGTAAAGAAGTTTTATATTTATATTGTACAAAGAATTTAGATGTCAGGTGAAGAAATGGCGGAGAACGAAAACATTAACCGTGAAGAAACGGAAGAAGAACTTTTAGAGGAAACAGAGAAGGACGGAATACAAACCGAAGAATCTGATAAGAGTTCGCAAGAGTCCTTAAACGGCGAAAATGCAGAAACAGTTGACCCCGTCTTAGCAGAGCTTGCAAAGGCAAAGGAGACGGCGGAAGATTATAAGCGTAAGTGGTACGCAGTTTCCGCCGAATACGACAACTACCGCAAGCGTACTCAAACGGCTACGTCTATAGCCTATCAGGACGGAAAGGCGGAGGCAATCTTAAAACTTCTGCCCGTAGCCGACACGTTCGGCTATGCCTACGACGGTGCGTCGGACGAAAAGACAAAAGCAGGAATAGATAAGATAATCAAAAACTTCAACGCAATACTCCTTTCGATGGGCGTAGAGGAAATACCCTTAAAGTTGGGCGACGCCTTTGACGAGGCGACTATGGAAGCGGTTATGAACGTCCCCTGCGAGGACGGCGAAGAACCCAATACCGTAAAGCTCATTTTAAAGAAGGGTTACAAAAGAGAGGGTAAGGTTATCCGTTTTGCACAGGTGTCCGTAACAGTTTAGTTTCTTAAAACGGGGGGTACTCCTATAATATGGGCGGACTTCCCCTTGCCTTCCTTAAAGAATAGGGAAGGTGGCGCAAACAGAGTTTGCGACGAAAGAGTTTGATTTTAATTCAAACGTTTAAAATAATTAAAAAATAATATCAAGATAAATATAATAGAGGTAAAATTATGGGAAAGGTAATAGGAATTGACTTAGGTACAACAAACTCGTGCGTAGCCGTTATGGAAGGCGGTGAACCCGTAGTTATAGCAAACAGCGAAGGTTCAAGGACGACCCCTTCGGTCGTATCCTTCAAGGCAGACGGAAGCCGTATAGTAGGACAGGCGGCTAAACGTCTTGCAGTAGCTCAGCCCGATAAGACGGTTATATCCATCAAAAGGCATATGGGCGAAGCTTATAAAGTAAATATAGAAAAGGGATATTCCCCTCAGGAAATTTCCGCAATGATACTCTCTAAGCTTAAAGCCGATGCAGAGAGCTATCTCGGAACAAAGGTTACCGATGCGGTAATCACCTGCCCTGCATACTTCAACGACTCCCAGCGTCAGGCAACCAAGGATGCAGGTAAAATTGCAGGTCTTAACGTTTTAAGAATTATTAACGAGCCTACCGCGGCGGCTCTTGCATACGGTCTTGACAAGCAGGACGAAGCACAGAAGGTTATGATTTACGACCTCGGTGGCGGTACGTTCGACGTATCCATTCTCGAAATCTCTGACGGCGTATTCGAGGTTAAGGCAACCAACGGCGATACCCACCTCGGTGGCGACGACTTCGACAATAAGATTATCAACTATCTTGTAGAGACCTTTAAAAAGGATACGGGCGTTGACCTTTCAAAAGACAAGATGGCTATGCAGAGGCTTAAGGAAGCTTCTGAAAAGGCAAAAATCGAACTTTCCGGTATGACAAACACCAACATCAACTTACCCTTCATTACGGTAGTTGACGGTGCGCCTCAGCACCTCGATATCGACCTTTCAAGGCAGAAGTTCGACAGCCTCACTCAAGATTTGGTAGAGAGAACGGTAGAGCCTATGAAGAAGGCTATGCAGGACGCAGGCCTTTCCTATTCGGATATCAACAAGGTTATCCTTGTCGGCGGTTCAACCCGTATCCCTGCGGTAGTTGAAAAGGTTAAGCAGATTACGGGTAAGGAGCCTTTCAAGGGCATCAACCCCGACGAGTGCGTTGCAATCGGCGCGGCAATTCAGGGCGGTGTACTCTCCGGTGAAGTTAAGGACGTACTTCTCCTCGACGTAATGCCTTTAACCCTCGGTATCGAAACCTTGGGCGGTGTATCAACCCCCCTTATCGAAAGGAACACGACTATCCCCGTAAAGAAGAGCCAGATTTTCTCCACCGCCGCAGACAATCAGCCCGGCGTAGAAATCAACGTATTGCAGGGTGAAAGAAAGTTTGCCCGCGATAACAAATCTCTCGGCAGATTTATGCTCAACGATATCCCCCCTGCACCCAGAGGCGTACCTCAGATTGAAGTTACCTTCGACGTCGATGCAAACGGTATCGTAAACGTTACGGCAAAGGATTTAGGTACGGGCAAGAGTACTAACATCACCATCACGGCATCAACCAACCTCTCCGAAGATGAGATTGAAAAGGCTGTAAAGGATGCCGAAAAGTATGCCGAAGAGGACAAAAAGCGTAAGGAAGAGATAGACAATAAGAACGCTTTGGAAGGACTGATTGACAGCGTTAAGAAGACTTCCTCCGAAGCAGGCGATAAGCTCACCGAAGAGGATAAAAAGACTCTCGACGACGCGGTTGCAGAGGCACAGTCGGCACTCGACAGCGGTGACAGCGCAAGAATTAAGGAAGCTACCGAAAAGCTTTCTAAGGACATTCAGCCCGTCATTGCAAAGCTCTATCAGCAGGCTCAAGGCGCACAGGGCGGTGAACAGCCTAACGGCGACGATACTGAGTTCAGTCAGCATAAATAAGGCGTTTTCCGCATAAGCGGTCAACTGTAAAGCTAAAAAAATGCGGAATTGTAGTCCTTGAACGGGGCTACAATTTTCGCGGTTATAAGGGAAAAATAGCCTAACAAAATTATTAAATAACCGAGTTAGGCATAGGTATTACTTTAAAATTATGGCTGAAAATAAAAATTATTACGATATTTTAGGCGTAAGCAAAAACGCTTCTCAAGACGAAATTAAATCGGCTTACAGAAAGCTTGCAAAAAAATATCACCCCGACTTCAACTCGGGCGACGCTTCCGCCGCAGAAAAATTCAAGGAAATCAACGAAGCCAACAGCGTTCTCTCCGACGAGCAGAAGCGTAAGCAGTACGACTACGAACTCGAACATCCCGGTATGGGCGGAATGGGCGGTTTTGGCGGAGGCGGTTTCTCCTCAGGCGGAATGGGCGGTTTTGAAGACATATTCTCGCAGATGTTCGGCGGTTTCGGCGGATTCGGCTCATCTTCGCAGTCGGCAAGCCGTACAAGGGGCGCAGATATAGAACAAACTATCCGCCTTTCCTTCCTCGATGCAATTAAAGGTTGCACTAAGGAAGTAAGCTATTTCAGGAACGAACCCTGCAAGTCGTGTTCAGGCACGGGCGCAAAGGACGGTACGGCATTTACAAAATGTACTAAGTGCGGAGGCGCGGGTAAGGTAAAGTATGAACAGAACACCATTTTCGGAAGAACAATACAGGTTGGCGTCTGTCCCGAATGTAACGGCACCGGCAAGAAGATAACTGAAAAGTGTCCCGACTGCAAGGGTGTAGGCTATAACCGCAAACAGACCACCTTCACCGTCAATATCCCTGCAGGCGTAGATAACGATAGTACGATGCGTAAGCGCGGTTACGGTCAGGCGTCGCCCAACGGCGGAGAGAGCGGTGATTTGTATATAAACTTCCGCATAGAACCGCATAAGATGTTAAAGAGAGAGGACAGGGACTTATTCGTCACCGTTCCCATAAGCTTCACTACAGCTTGCGTCGGCGGTAAGATATTAGTCCCCGGCATCGACGATATGGTAGAGCTTAACATACCCGCAGGCACAACCAGCGGAACGCGCTTTGCTATTCGCGGTAAGGGCGTTAAGACTGTTAACGGAACGGGTTCGCTCTACGTTACCGTAGAAATCGAAGTACCGCAAAAGCTCTCCAAAGAGCAGGTTAAAAAGCTCAGTGAGTACGAAGATAGCGTACAGCTCAAATCGTGTCCTAAGATGAGTAAATATTCAAACGACGTATCTGCAATCTACGGTGCAAAAGTGGATAAGCAGTAATATGTACGGGCGTTAACATTTTATAACCTTAAATATAATTAAAAGACTCTGTAATGCAGGGTCTTTTTTGTTGTTGCTCAAGGCATATGTGCCTACGAACAGTTGTTTTTTAGCGCAACTGTTGACTTTAACGCCTGCACGTGATAACATATAAAAAGAAGATATATGCGGGGGAATAAATATGAAAAGGATTGCAAGTATAATCATATCTATACTTCTTTCGTCAGCCTTACTTTTCGGCTCGGCAGGCTGTACCAATAAATCAAACGACGGACATATCAACGATAATGAAATTCAAACGCCCGACAACGGCGAAGAGGGCGGAGAAACAGGAACTCCTGAGGAGGGTGGCGAAACAGGAACCCCTGAAGAAGGTGGCGAAACAGGAACCCCTGAAGAAGGTGGCGAAACAGGAACCCCTGAGGAAGGAGGCGAAACGGGAACCCCCGAAGAAGGTGGCGAAACAGGAACCCCCGAAGAAGGCGGAGAGGGCGACGGCGGAACAGGGGGTGAAAACCCTTCCGAGGGGGAAAGTCAAACGCCGTTAACGTATAACCAAAAAATGGAACGTTACCTCTACGGTACTGAAAGTACTTATTTTACGCGGTATATTACAAATCTTGAGGCCTACGAAAATGACTGTGAGGTTGCAAATAATGCCGTATATGCCTCACCCAACGGCAACGGCGACGGTAGTTTAAGCAATCCTTATTCCTTACAGGACGGCTTAGACGAGGTTAAATCAGGCGGAACTCTCTATTTAAGGGGCGGAACTTACACAACCGGCGAAATGGACGGTTGGTTTATCAACTGTAAGGGTTCGGTGGATAACTTCATAACCATTCGCAATTACCCCAATGAAAAGGTAATTATCGAGAACACCTATAAAGGTGACGAGGCATACGGTTTTCAGTTTGAAAAGGGTACTCAGTACGTCATATTAGAGGGGTTAGAAATACGCTCCGTTCAATCCCAATGCGCATACGGTATAGTATTTTGGGGTTACGGGCAGAACAATATAATAATAAGGAACTGCGATATTCACGATATCAAGACGACTTCGCCCAACCCCGAAACGGACGATAATGCAGGCGCAAACGCAATTCTGCTGTTCGGTGAGAATAAAAGCCCCATAACCGACGTGGCGATTATCGACAACCATTGTTATAACAACGTCAACGGTTGGTCGGAAAATATCTCTGTTACGGCTAACTGCGAAAGGGTATATGTAATAGGAAACACCGTCGAAAATAACACAAATATCGGCATAGATTTTTACGGTAACGCAGGCTACTGCTCCACTGCGTCTTTAGACCAACCCAGAAATTGTCTTGCCGTCGCAAACACCGTTAAAAACTGCAACTGCTCCTATGCAGACTGTGCAGGGCTGTACGTTGACGGAGCAAGGGATATAATCTTGCAAAACAACTTTATCAGCGGTTGCGCCTACGGAATTGAGATAGGCAGTGAGGAACGCAACGATGCTTACCCCGTAAAAAATATCTTAGTGCGAAGCAATATATGTAATGATAACACGGTGACGGGCATACGTATAGGCGGTTATGAAGAGGTTGCAACGGGTGTTGTGCAGAGTACTCAAATTATAAACAACACTATTTTAAATAATGGAACGGATAACGGAGCAGGCGTAATATTAGCTAAGCTTGACGGCGTTGATTTTTCCAATAATATCATAACCGTACCCACAGGGGTTATGCTTGTCAGCACTGATTTTTCTGCCGACTACACCAAAAACTTCACATTTAAATACAATCTTTTCCACGTTTCGGGAAGTGACGGAAGCGATGCTAAATTTAAAATTTGCGAAAACGTGTTCGGAAGTTTTTCTGCCTTTAATGAAAGCTTCGGAGGTACTAACCTCTTCGCCGACCCTCAATTAGACGGCACATATATGCCGACTAACGCATATTCGGGCGACAGTTCGGTTAATTTTGGCAAGTATGATTATTACCTTAAAGAGTGGGGGCAGACTGTAGGCATTGGTGCGGTAAAAGGTTAATAGAAAAAAACTTAATAATATCTTAATACCGTTATATAAGGCGAAGAGTTATATGCTCTCCGCCTTTTTTATATTATCTAACGTTTTGAAGAACTATAAGCTGTAATTATACT
Organism: Candidatus Coproplasma sp.; assembly: GCA_051884115.1. Taxonomy (GTDB): domain Bacteria; phylum Bacillota; class Clostridia; order Christensenellales; family Borkfalkiaceae; genus Coproplasma. The sequence goes on from JBJEVA010000060.1 coordinate 7,172, forward strand.
TTGTCTTAAAAATGGCAATATCGCCCTTTTAGCGCTTTTCGTTGACATTTGAATATTTAGGAAATTATAATCTAACCGAAATCAATCGAGGGTGCCAATTACCTTAGTTTGATTTTCATTTCCCCAACTCAACGTTTTCTGCGGACGGTAAGCCGTCTGCGGGAAGCGGTAGAGGGGAGGATATGATGAGAGGGAGTTTCAAAAAAAGAAATAACGTCTTCCGATTTATGGCAGACGAATAAAGAGAGGTATTTTTTATGGACTTCGGAATTTGGTTTCTGATTGGTGCGGCTCTCGTCTTCTTTATGCAGGCGGGTTTCGCAATGGTAGAAACAGGTTTTACCCGTGCAAAGAACGCAGGCAACATTATAATGAAAAACCTGATGGACTTCTGTATCGGTACTGTCGTGTTTATGTTCTTGGGCTTCGGCCTTTTAATGGGCGTTGACACCGCAAGTAAATTCTGCGGATTGCCCTGCTGGGACATAATCGGCAATTGGGAAGCGTTTATCGCTAACGAAAACGGACTCGCAAGCGCATTCGTGTTCAACCTTGTGTTCTGCGCAACGGCCGCAACAATCGTTTCCGGCGCTATGGCAGAGAGGACGAGATTTGCTTCCTACTGTATCTACTCGGCATTGATTTCCTTGGTAGTATATCCCATCGAAGCCGGTTGGGTATGGGGCATCGGCGAAAACGCATGGCTCACGTCTATGGGCTTTGTTGACTTCGCAGGTTCCGCCGCAATTCACTCGGTAGGTGGCGTTGCAGCACTCATCGGCGCAATGTTCTTAGGACCCCGTATCGGCAAGTATGAACGCGACGAAAAGGGCAAGGTAGTAAAGGTTAACGCAATTCAGGGTCACTCGATAACCCTCGGTGCGTTGGGTTGCTTCATTCTCTGGTTCGGTTGGTACGGTTTCAACGGTGCCGCGGCAACTTCAATGAAATCGCTTGCAGTAATCTTCGTAAACACGACTATCGCTCCCGCTGTGGCAACGGTTTCGGCACTTGTATTCACTTGGATAAAGAATAAGAAGCCCGACGTCGGTATGTGCCTTAACGCATCTCTTGCAGGTCTTGTAGGTATCACTGCAGGTTGCCATATAGTAAATGCGGTCGGCGCATTCTTTATCGGTTTAGTTGCAGGTATCTTAGTAGTTCTCGTATGCGAACTCCTTGACAAGAAATTACATATAGACGACCCCGTCGGCGCAGTAGGCGTTCACTTTGCAAACGGTATCTGGGGTACCTTGGCAGTAGGCTTGTTCGCTTGCCACAACTACCAGGAAGGCGCAGAAGCATTAACTGCTAACGAACTCGGTTTGTTCTACGGCGGTAACGGTTATCTTTTAGGTGTTCAGGCACTCGGTATCGTATGCATACTCGCTTGGACGGCAGTTTGTATGACGGTTGTATTCTTCCTTATGAAGTATCTTCCCGTTATGATTAAGTTTAAGTGTAACCCCATATCGGCTATCAAGGTTGCTAAGGAAAAGGGTTGGAACGGTTTAAGGTGTTCTGCAGAAGAAGAAGTTAACGGTTTGGATATGTGCGAACACGGACTTCCCTCCGCATATGCAGACTTCATGCCCACCATTCCTTCATACGACGGCGAAGTTCCCGAAGTTGACGTTGCAGGAATTGCTCCTGCCGACATCGAACTTACAGCAAAGGAAGCAGGCGGAAAATATACAAAGGTTACTATTATTGCAAATCAGGAAAAGTTCTTACAGCTTAAAGACGCAATGGCAAAAATCGGCGTTACCGGTATGACGGTATCCAACGTAATGGGCTGTGGCGTACAGGCAGGCAAGACAGGTCAGTACAGAGGCGTTAAGACGACGATGCATCTCCTTCCTAAGGTTCAGGTCGATATAGTAGTATCCACGGTTGACCCTAAACTCGTAGTTGCAGTAGCAGAAAAGGTACTCAACGACGGTAAGGTAGGCGCAGGCAAGATATTCGTAACCGACGTCGAAAACGTAATGAGAATACGTACCGGCGAAACAGGTGTAGAGGCGCTTGATAACGCAAAGTAAATTATGATAGGGGTGTATAATATGAGTTACTGGCGGTCTTGAACCGAACCAAGCAAAAAATTATTATGCACGCTGAGGCTAAGACCGCCTCTAAATAAATTTGCACACACTGCTCTCTCATAGAAAGGGGAGGGGACGGAGATTTCTTCGTCCCCTCTTCTTGTGTTTATAGAGGGGTAATATTTTATGTGGCAAACCGCCTTACTCATCTTCTTGCATAATTGTGCATAAACTCAGTTTTTATACCGTCATAACGCAATATTAAGTATATTACATAAATTGTCAATGTATAAATATAACTTATAGATTGTATAAATTATTCGTCAGTCGGCAAATGTCAATACGCGTTGACTAAAAAAACGGTATGTTCTATAATAATAAAAAGGCATTTTTCATATGCTGTGAGAGGAGCAACTAAGATGTTTTCTAAAGACGAAATGACAACAAGAACACCGCTCGAAGGCGAAGTAAGAATACCTTCGGGCTGTGCTGTAAGCGCCGTCATAGACCGTAGCGGAAAGCGCATGACGGGTGCGGATATTATCCGTTCCATGGGTACCATGCATGACCGTTCTAACGGTTTAGGCGGTGGTTTTGCAGGCTACGGCATTTACCCCGACTATAAGGATTGCTATGCGTTCCACCTTTTTTACAACGACTTTATGTGTAAAAAGGAAACCGAGGACTTCCTTATTTCCCATTTTGAAATCGTGTATTCTTCCGAAATGAAGACGAGGAAGACCAAGGGCATAGTCAACGAACCTATAATCTACCGTTACTTCCTTGCCCCTCTGTCGAAAAGGCTTGCTAATTCGCTTTTGGACGAGGAGCAGTACGTCGTAAGATGCGTAAACACCATTAACGCGGAAATCAACGGCGCATACGTCTTTTCAAGCGGTAAGAATATGGGTATATTCAAGGGCGTAGGCTTCCCCGAAGATATCGGTAAGTTCTACCTTTTGGACGAGGAGTACGCAGGCTATATGTGGACTGCACACGGCAGATATCCCACGAACACCCCCGGTTGGTGGGGCGGTGCGCACCCCTTCGGACTACTCGACTATTCGATAGTCCATAACGGCGAAATATCTTCCTACGACGCTAACAGAAGATATATCGAAATGTTCGGTTATAAATGCACTCTGCAAACTGATACAGAGGTTATAACCTACGTTATCGACTATCTTATAAGGGTTAAAAAACTCACCTTGCAGGAAGTAGCAAAGGTAATTTCCGCGTCGTTCTGGTCAACTTTAGAGGGCAAGAGCGAAGACGACAGACGTCAGGAAGAGTTTTTGCGTAAAGCCTTCCCGTCGCTACTTATCAACGGACCTTTCTCCATAATCTTCGGCTTTAACGGCGGACTTATGGCATTGAACGACAGACTTAAACTCCGTTCTATGGTTTGTGCGGAAAAGGGCGACAGGGCTTATATTTCGAGCGAAGAGTGCGGAATAAGGGTAATCGAACCCGAACTCGACAAGATTTTTGCACCCGTAGGCGGTCAGCCCGTCATCTATACTTTAAGAGAAGGAGGGGATAAATAATGGATACTTTTATTCCTGCGGAATACGAAGTTGTAAGAAACCCCGACCTCTGTATAGGTTGCAGGGTATGCGAAAGACAGTGCGCCAACGGCGTTCACAAATACGATAAAGATTTAGGCAAGATGATTGCCGACAGCACTAAGTGCGTAAACTGCCACCGTTGCGTGTGTATGTGTATGACTCACGCCCTTAAAATCGTCAAGAGCGACGACACGTATAAGCTCAACGCAAACTGGTCGCAACAGGCTATGAACGAGGTATATCGCCAAGCCAATTCGGGTGGCGTACTCTTATCGTCGATGGGCAACCCCAATGATTACCCCGTATATTTCAATAAAATTCTCGTCAATGCGTCACAGGTAACCAACCCCCCTATCGACCCTTTGAGAGAGCCTATGGAGACGGTTGTCTATCTCGGCAAAAAGGACGTAGAAATCAAGAGGGATATTCAGGGCAGGCTCGTCGATACAATGCCCCCTCAGCTTAAATTAAAAACGCCTATTATGTTCTCGGCAATGAGCTACGGCTCGATTTCCTACAACGCCCACGAATCGCTTGCAAGGGCGGCGGAGGAGTTAGGAATTTACTATAACACGGGTGAAGGCGGACTTCATAAGGATTTCTATAAGTACTCCGCAAACACTATAGTTCAGGTTGCTTCGGGCAGATTCGGCGTTCACGAAGAGTATATGAACACCGCCGCCGCAATTGAAATCAAGATGGGTCAGGGCGCAAAGCCCGGCATTGGCGGACACCTCCCCGGCGCTAAGATTTCGGAGGACGTTTCAAGAACTCGTATGATACCGCAGGGCGTCGATGCGATTTCCCCCGCACCTCACCACGATATTTATTCAATCGAAGATTTAAGACAGCTTATCTATTCCATTAAGGAAGCTACAGCATACAAAAAGCCCGTAATAGTAAAGGTTGCCGCCGTGCATAACATTGCTGCAATTGCCTCCGGTATTGCCCGTTCGGGTGCCGATATTATTGCAATCGACGGCTTCCGCGGAGGTACGGGTGCCGCACCTACAAGGATAAGGGATAACGTTGGTATTCCCATCGAACTTGCGTTAGCGCAGGTTGACGAAAGGCTGAGGCAGGAGGGCATACGCGATAACGTTTCGATTATCGCCGCAGGCTCTATCCACTCTTCGTCGGACGTAATAAAGGCTGTTGCTCTCGGCGCGGACGCCTGCTATATAGGTACGTCGGCTTTAATGGCTCTCGGCTGTCACCTCTGCCGTAGCTGTCAGACGGGCAAGTGCAATTGGGGTATAGCAACTCAGCGCCCCAACCTCGTCAAGAGGCTCAACCCCGATTTAGGATATAAACGCCTTGTAAATCTCGTCACCGCTTGGACTCACGAAATTCAGGAGATGATGGGCGGTATGGGTATCAACTCCATAGAGGCGTTAAAGGGCAACAGACTTATGCTCAGAGGCATAGGATTAAACGAAACCGAGCTTAGAGTTCTCGGCATTAAGCACGCAGGCGAATAAGGACAGGGAGAGTGGAAAACTATGAAGAGAATTTATGTAAACGAAAAATGGTGTCTCGGCTGTCATCTCTGCGAATACGAGTGTATGTTCGCCAATTCGGGTTTAGACGAGGCGTTTAAACTCAAAGGCAAGGCTTTTGTAGATATAGTACCCAGAATACAGGTAGAGGGCGAAGATTCAGATGCAATTCACTTTGCCGTCAACTGCCGTCATTGTTCGGGAACGGCTTGCGTAAACGGCTGTATCGCAGGCGCTTTAACAAAAACCGAGGACGGTATGGTAGTGCTTGACAGAAATAAGTGCGTAGGTTGTTTCACCTGCGTACTTCTCTGCCCGTTCGGCGCGATTATGCCTTCGGCAGACGGCAAGGCGGCGCAGAAGTGTATGCTCTGCACCGACAATATTAAGGGCGAACCTAACTGCGTTAAGTACTGCCCCAACAATGCGATTGTTTTCGAGGAGAGAGACTGATATGAAATATTTAATCATCGGCAATTCGACTGCCGGAGTCGCATGTATAGAGGCGATTAGAACACAAGATTTAAAGGGAAGTATAACGGTACTTTCGGCAGAAAATCACTTCTGCTACGGCAGACCCACCATATCCTACTGTCTTGCAGGAATGACGGACAGGGATAAGATGAAGTACCGCCCCTCCGACTTTTACGAAAAGAATAACGTAGATTTACACTTAGGCGTTACGGCGGAAAGCTTAAACCCCGATAAAAAGCAGGTTAAGGCATCGGACGGAAAGGTTTACGAATACGATAAATTGCTTGTGGCAACGGGTTCTCGTCCCTTCGTACCTTTTGCAGAGGGGTTGGATAAGGTCAAAAATCAGTTCACCTTTATGACCTACGACGATATGGACGCACTCGATAAGGCTTGCTCTCCCGATAAGGAAGTAGTAGTAATAGGCGCAGGTCTTATAGGCTTAAAGTGTGTGGAAGGCATTTTACACAGAGTTAAAAAGGTAACGGTTATAGACCTTGCAGACAGAGTTTTACCTTCTGTTACCGATACGGAAACGGCTTCGTTCGTTCAGTCCCACCTTGAAAAACAGGGCATAAGCTTTGTTTTGGGCGACTGCGCCGTAAGCTATACTCAAAATTCGGTTACGCTTAAAAGCGGTAAAACGCTCAACTTCGATATTTTAGTTACGGCGGCAGGCGTAAGGGCTAACACCTCTCTCGTTGCCGACGTCGGAGGAAAGGTCAACAGGGGTATTATCGTCGATACCCACCAGCTTACTTCTTTAAAAGACGTATATTCCGCAGGCGACTGCACCGAAGGGTACGATTCTTCAATCGGTGCGCCCAGAGTGCTTGCCTTAATGCCCAACGCATATTTGCAGGGCAAGTGTGCAGGTATAAATATGAGCGGTGGCGACAGTCAATATACAAACGCAATTCCCTTGAACGCAGTCGGCTTCTTCGGGCTTCATATGCTGTCGGCAGGCGTTTATGAGGGCGAATGTTTAGTCGAAAAGGACGGCGATAAACTTAAAAAGCTGTACGTTAAGGACGGCGTTTTACGTGGCTTTATACTGATTAACGATATACAGAGAGCAGGTATATATACGTCTTTGGTCAGGGAAAAGACTCCGCTTGACAGTGTGGATTTTGAATTGCTTAAAAAAGCTCCTCAGCTTTCGGCATTCTCTGAAGAAGTCAGGCGTAAAAAACTTTCTATGAGGGTGTGATTATGGTTATCAATATAGACAGCGAAACTCATTTTTCGCAGTTAAATTCACAGGTAAGAAATACAAGCGAAAAGCAGATAGAAATCAACGGCTGTATCGGTCAACGCTATATAGGTACGGGTCTATCGGGTAAAAGCTTAGAAATTAACGGCTTGCCCGGCAACGCTTTGGGCGCGTATTTAAACGGGGCGGATATAACCGTCTATGGCAACGCACAGGACGCTACGGGCGATACGATGAATTCGGGCAGTATAATAATTCACGGCAACGCAGGCGATACCACGGGTTACGCTATGCGTGGCGGGAAAATCTATATCAAGGGTAATTCGGGCTACCGCACGGGAATCCATATGAAGGAGTACGGCGTTCACGTTCCCGTAATAGTAATAGGCGGAAGAGTAGGTTCGTTCCTCGGCGAATATCAGGCGGGCGGAGTAATAGTAGTACTCGGTCAGCACAGCGACGGAATGCCTATTATCAACAACTTCTGCGGTACGGGTATGCACGGCGGTGTTATGTATATCAGGTGTGAAAAACTCCCCAAGAGTATCCCCGACCAGGTTTGCGCGGTTGCAAAGAAGGGAACGGAGATTCCTCAGCTTTGCGAAATAGTTAAAGACTACTGTACGTATTTTAAGGAATACGATGCGGAAAAATTGCTTAACGATACGTTTATGATGTTAACGCCCAACAGCTCTAACCCCTACAAGCAGATGTACACTCCCAACTAAAAAACATTTAACGGCTGTCTGTTAAGACAGCCGTTTTTTTGTGTAGAATTAACTAAAAATGATTTCAACACTATTGACAACCCGTTTTGCGGTGATATAATATATGCTATAAAATATTTATATTTGTTTAGGGGGAACAAATATGGAAGGTAAGTACGATTTAAGCTTTAACGATTATTTTAAAGATAAGGATTTAAGTAACAACACCGACCCGTTAACAGGCGTTTTGGACAGAAGGACGATTTTTGAATACGTCGAATGGCTGATTAGTCAGGGTAGGCACTTTGCGCTCTTTTTGATAGATATCGATAACTTTAAGAACGTTAACGACAGTTACGGACATATAGTAGGGGACATAGTAATAACTCAGTCGGCACAGACTTTTGTCAATGCATGCGGAGTTTCAGGCGTAGTGGGAAGATACGGCGGTGACGAGTTTATAATAGTCTATGAAGACTTGACCGACTATCAGGACGTGTGGAGTTGCGCCAACCACCTTACGCACATGCCTATGGACAGTTTAGAGGATTACGGCTTACCCAATTTTTCCATAACGGTAACAGTCGGAATTGTCCGTTTCCCCCTTGATGCAAATAATTTGGAGGACTTAATTAAAGTTGCGGATAAGGCTCTGTACCGCGGTAAGACGAAGGGTAGGCATTGCTTTATAATCTATCTGCCCGAAAAGCATGCCCACATATCCCTGCAAGGCGATATGGATAAACGCCAGAATCTTATGCAACTGTGCGGTGTTATTTTCAACAGTCTAACTGCAAGCGGAGAGGACGTTGCACTTGCAATTTCTACCGTGTTCAAAAGTCTTGTTGCATATTATATGTTCGACCATATCTGCATTGAAACACATAAAAAGCTCAACCATAGCGTAATTTTCCCGCTGTCTGTCAAGAAGAAGTTTAAACATATTCCCTACAATCTCATTGACGAGCTTGTCGATACCGCAGGGTTTGCAAATATCAACGACGTACAGGAGTTAAATAAAGTCAAATATACCCCTATCATTGAGGAGTGCGTAAAGCAGGGTATATACTCATCGTTCTATTGCAAAATTTCGGCATACGGTAAGGACTATGGCTTTATCAGGGTTGACACGGCTAACACTTCGAGAATATGGCAGAACGAAGAGATGTCAATGATAATCGTTACGGCAAGGACGATAGGCTTACTGCTCCACTATCAGGGTAAGACGCTGGAAGATTTGCCTATCGTTGCCCCCGTAGAGGCAGGCGGACGTCAGTAAATTAAAGGTATAAGAAAACAAACGGCTCAGCAACATCGGTTGAGCCGTTTGTTCTATTTTTGCGATTATTTAAAATTTTACTCTTCCGAACCCAAAATACTCTCGTATATCTCTTTGGCTTTCTCTATATCCTTATACCGCACATAGACCTTTCTGCCCTCCGCTCTCCCTGCGGTGGAATGGGTTACTCCGCCAAGGTAGTAGGGAACGCCTACAACTTCGATTTTATTTTCCTGTAAGGTGAAAGCAAGCATTTCAAAATCGAAAGAGGATAAGCTTTTAAAATAGCAAAAATCTTCGCCGTCGGCATCTCTCAGTTTTTTGTTTCCGCACACGGGGCAACGTGCGTCGTCCGTCAAAATATTGCATTTTTCGCAAAAATTCATATTAGACGCCATATGTTTAACCTGCCTTTAAGTCTTATCCTCCAACCTTCCCGGACGGGAGAATAGGTAGCCTTGAGAATAGTTTACCCTGTATTTTTTAAGCCTACGCTGAATACTCTCATTTTCAACGTATTCGGCGATGACTTTACGTTTATAGACGTTTGCTAAGGTCGAAATCATATTTACGAAGTCTCTGCACGTCTTATCGTTGCAGATGTCCTTAATTATCTCCCCCGTGATTTTGATGTAGTCCAAATCGATTTTTAATATGTGCATTAAATTGCTGTAGCCCGAACCGAAGTCGTCGATTGCAATTTTTGCGCCGAGCGAGTGTATTCTGTCTGTAAATGCCTTAAAGTAGGTATAGTCGGTAATATCTTCGCTCTCGACTATTTCAAAGATAATCTTGTCGGGGCGGGGCGTCTTTTTAAGCTTTTCAAAAATCATATTTACCGTCTCTTGATTATAGACGTCGGAAACGTTTAAATTTATCGATACGGCAAAGGAGTGTTTAGGCGCTTCGTCAAGGACGCGTTCTATCATTAAATAGGAAAGCTTGTCGTAAAGCTTATATTCTTTTGCGACGGGTAAAAAGTCACCCGGCATATAAATCTTGCCGTCCTTATCGGTAAGGCGCATAAGCGATTCGCATATTTCTATTTTGTTGTTTTTATTGTTGACGATGCCTTGATAGAAGGGGATAACGTTGTTGTTGGATATTGCGTCGTTGATAACCTCTAATAACTGCAATTCCTTTACAAGAGTTTTGCTGTTGTCGTCGTTGATAAGTACGTACTTATCGCTTTTATGCAAGTTTATGTAGGTAAGCTCTATGCGGTTTAAAAGGTCCTCTTCGCCAAAAACGATGCTCATCTCGTATATTGCCTGATGCGATTTGTCCTTCTTTTTGCCGAGCGTAGCCAACACGTTTTGCAAATCCTCTACAAAGGGTTGCTTATCTTTTACGTGAGAGGCTACTATTACGGAGAGTTCGTTGTAACGGTAGATTTTATAATCATCGCTAAGTAACTGCTTACACGTATCGGCAACCGATTTTATATAGTAAACGTAGCTCTCCTTTTTATGGAAAACCCTGATAACACTCTCGTTTTTCAAGGAGATGAGGCAGAGTGCGTTATATCCGCAAGTTTCGCTGTCGTGCATAAACTTGGTAAGGTTTGCAAGTCCTGTAGCCGAATCTGTAACCATCTGTTCGGCAAGCTTCTGCCTGCTGTCGTTAATTTCGTTTTTAAGCTCTGCGTTAGCCGTGGAGAACAGGTAGTTTACTAAGGGAAGGTTGTCAAACTGTAATAAATCTCTGTCCTTAATTGTGGTTAAATTTAAGTTTATTTTTGCGTTATTATCTTCGGACAGACCTGCTACCGTAAAAGCGGAATTGGAGTAACGGCAAGCCTTTCCGTCATAAACGAGTTCACCGGCAAGGAAGGCGCCTGCAATCTGCGTTGCCGTAAAGGGGCGCAATTCCCATTGTGCGCAGTTGTGCAAAACGTTTCGCCTTGTAAGGCAACTGTAACCGAAAAGAACTTCGACAGGACTGTCGATTAGTTTGTTACAGAAAGGCTCTAACTCTGCGGAAGTGTCGTTGGGGTCGATAAATCCCGCCGTAACAAACTCGCCCTCTCGCACTTCGTCAAAGACGAATAAATCGTTGCCGAGCGGTTCTTTTGTTAACTCGTCTAAAGTGCAATTAAAATTAAGCCCAAGTCCGCCTTCTCCGTTTCTTACAAGGGGAATGGCGTGTATAATATCGGGGTCCTTATTTAAGTACTCTTCGCCTACCATAAAGTTAAGCCACTTTCTTGCAGGCTGACCGTCTATTTCGTAAATTCTGTGTTCGGAAGATTTGGTTACTTTATATCTACGCCCAACAGCCCTTATGCCCGTAACCGTAACTTGGGTGCTAAATAGGTTAGGACCGTTAAGTTTGGCAAAGACAATGCTGTCCTCGGCTGTGTCCGAATTGTGTATGACGTAAGACGGGGTGCCATACAAATCACCCTTAACGGAGTACGCACCACCGCCGATTAGTCTTAAACTGTGAGCGTTTGCATTTAACAGAGAAACCGCCTGCGACATATAGGGATAGTTGGGGGTGTAGTATGCGAACATAAAGCTGTCGTCCCCACCGCCCAATTGCTCTAAAATCTCGTTAGTAAGCGCAGAGGGCGATTTGTAGTTTTCGCCGTCCTTAATGCTGATTACAGCCGTCTTTATTTCCGAACTGTTGCAATCCAAAATGGAAATGAGCGTTTCGCCGTTTAAACTCTGACCTTTATATAAAATACCGCCGACACTGCAACCTATAATATTAGCTTTTGGCAGTAATTTTTGAATAAGCTTAGAAATAGGCGCAATATCTTCCTTTATCAACTTGTCCGTGTGAATAATCACAAGTTGTTGTTTTGCAGGGTCAAGCTTGTTGTTGACGATAAAAGTTTTTAAGTTGTTTGCCGTTTTATAAAGCAGACTGTAAACCTTCATTTCTCTTTGCCTGTTAAATGTTATACAGTTAAATTATAACTCATACATTTTCATTTGTAAATAGCTAATAGAAAATTTATGTAACATATTTACAAATTATTATAGCTACTAACATTTTAAGACGGTATGCGGAACATTTAACAAGATGAACGCATATCAGGAAATTATGCTTTTTTCTTGACAAGTAATGCGGAATAAAGGTAAACTTTAATTACCCCGAGTATAGCTTTGGGGATAAATATTACTTACGGTGTTTTATGGCAAAGAAAGTTGTAAAAATATGTGCAATAGTGCTTGCTTCGATAATCGGAACGCTCATACTCATTGTCGCAGGTTACGTAATTTACGTGTCGGCACAGTATTATAGAATTAAAGACAATCAGGTTTTAGCTACGTCAAATAACGCAGAAGAGAAAGTTAAGACGGGGAAAGAGTATTCTATACTTTCCTATAACGTGGGCTTCGGCGCCTATTCGCCCGAATACACCTTTTTTATGGATAGCGGTGTTATGGAAAACGGAAAGGAAGTGACGGGTAAGTATGCAAAAGGTTTAAGCAAGGCGGACGTAACTAAAAACGTCAACGGACAAATTGAAGTGTTAAACGCTCAGTCTGCTGATTTTTGCCTTTTGCAGGAGGCGGACGTTAAGTCGCACAGAAGCTATAAAATAAATATGGTGAACAGGTTTGCAACAGAGCTTTCGGGCTATTCTTCAACCTACGCCTGCAACTTCCATACGGCAAATTTAATCTATCCTTTAAACGACCCGATAGGCGTAATCAACGGCGGAATACAAACGCTGTCACGCTATAATATACAGAGTGCGGTGCGCCGTTCCTTCCCCGTAACTACGAATTTTATAGATAAGCTCTTCGACTTGGATAGGTGCTTTTCGGTGCATTATCTGCCAATTGAGGGAAGCGAAAAGATGCTCGTAATTATGAACGTACATATGTCGGCGTACGATAAGGGCGGAACTATCAGGGCAAAGCAGTTAGAGATGTTAAATTCAGTATTGACCGAGGAATATGCCTTGGGCAATTACGTAGTGGCAGGGGGAGATTTTAACCATTGCCTTATCGCAGACAGCTTTAATAGCGACGAGGAGGCGTTGTCCTATTACCCCTCGGGGCAGAGGGTACCCGATTGGGTAAAGGGTTCGGTTTTGCATAACGACGAAATCGCTTCTAATTATAAAATAGTGGCCTCAAAGGACGGCGTAGCAACCTGCCGTGGGGCGGATATCCCCTATACTCAGGGCGTTAATTACGAAACGGTAATAGACGGCTTTATCGTGTCAGACAATATAGAAGTAATTTCCGAAAGCACCATAGATACGCAGTACGCATATAGCGACCACAACCCCGTAAAAATGACCTTTAAGTTAAAAGGGGCGTAAGGAAAGAGAACTGATAATGCTTAAAAATGAATAAGAACAAACACCGCAAGCCGTGGGGCAAACAACTCGACTCCGCTTAGGTACGTAACAAAAAAC
>JBJEVA010000061.1:0-4396 GCA_051884115.1 Candidatus Coproplasma sp.
AACCTATTTGAGATTTTTCAAAGGGTTCTTCAATCTCCTTCATATTCTGCAAAATTCTTATATCGTTAGAGAACTTATAGGCACTTTGCGCTATCTGTGAGAGAACGCAAAGTACGTTATAATCGAATTTTCTGGGGTAAGTCTGACCCGTTACTCCATAGACCTTATCATAACCGAGCTTTTCGACTACTTTCTTTTCAAGCTCTTTAACCTTGCTTTCATCGCCATTAAACAGCTCCATAAAGCTTGCCTGAGTACCCGTTGTACCCTTTACGCCCCTAAGCTTAAAGGTGTTTTCAAGATTTATAAGATTGTAATAGTCCATCTCTAAATCTTGAAGCCACAAGGTTGCCCTTTTACCAACGGTCGTAAGCTGTGCCGGTTGAAGATGCGTAAAACCGAGCGTAGGCAAATCTTTATATTTTAAGGCAAAGTTCTTCAACTTTTCCATTACGTTTACGAGCTTTTTCTTAATAATTTTAAGTGCGTCGTGCATTATTATAAGCTCTGAATTGCAGTCAACGAAACAGCTTGTCGCACCGAGGTGAATGATGGGCATAGCCGATTTAGCCTGTGCTCCGAAAGCTTTAACGTGAGCCATAACGTCGTGGCGCACTTCTCTTTCATACTTTTCAGCAAGCTCGAAGTTAATATCCTCTGCATATTTCTTCATTTCTGCAATCTGCTCTTCGGTGATGTTTAAACCGAGTTCCATTTCGGACTGAGCAAGCGCAATCCACAGTTTGCGCCAAAGTCCAAAACGTTTTTCGTCCGAAAAAGCCTGAGCCATTTCCTTACTTGCATAACGTGTTATTAAGGGATTGGAATAAACAGAATTATCAGTCATACATATCTCCGTAATTATTTCTTTTGTTATTAAAAACTTAATTTAGTTATTTGCTTTTAAAGCCTTCTTTTCCTTTGATTTAACGCAGATTGTTACAATAATTAAAACAATCAAGCCTATTGCGCCAAACCCCGTAATAATTCCGCCGTGAATTATTACAATGTTTGCGGATATGTTAATAGCTATTAAAGCAAATGCCACAACACCCGAAAATAGCTGTGGTATGCTTAACTTAAAAACAATCCCCGCTGTCAGTATCAAAAGCCCTATGACAAATATTATGATAAACGTAGGAAGAAATGCTTTTACTCTCATCGTCACACCTTCTCGGGTTGTGGATAATCAACACCGTTTGTTTCAACCTTAATACTTTTCATCGACTGTTCTACTCTGGGTTTATCACGGTAATCGGTGGCAACGCAAGCAATTTCGTCAACCACGTCCATTCCCTCTATTACTTTACCGAAACCGGCGTACTGACCGTCGAGATAGGAAGCGTCGTCATGCATTATAAAGAACTGAGAACCTGCACTGTTGGGGTTCATAGCTCTCGCCATAGAAATAACTCCCCTCGAATGTTTTATATCGTTAAGCTTAAAGCCGTTAAGCTTAAACTCTCCCTTTATCGAATAACCGGGACCGCCTACCCCCGTTCCCATAGGGTCTCCGCCCTGAATCATAAATCCCTTAATCACACGGTGGAAAGTTAAGCCGTCGTAAAAACCCGAATTTGCAAGCGAAATAAAGTTATTTACGGTATTAGGCGCCTTATCAGGGTAAAGCTCAACCTTTATTTCCTTGCCGTTTTGCATCTGTATTGTAGCTATGGGATTAGACATATCTATTCCTCCTGAAACCGTTTGTGTTATTTATATTTATTTATGATAAATACTTATAATAATTCTTATTCTTCTGAATATCTTTCAAGGGTAACGCCAGCCTCTTTGAAGAGTGTAACGGAGAACTCGTCGGGATAACCTTCCTTATAGACAACCCTTGTAATACCCGAATTGATTATGATTTTAGCACAGATAACACAGGGCTGATGTGTACAGTAAAGCGTACACCCCTCGACACTGCATCCAACCCTTGCGGCTTGAATTATCGCATTCTGCTCGGCGTGAACGGCATAGCATATTTCTTGCCTTGTACCGCTTTCTATTCCCGACTTTTTCCTTAAACACTCGCCCTTTTCTACACAGCTTTTAATTCCCTGAGGCGCACCGTTATACCCGGTTGCGATAACGCGTTTATTCTTTACGATAACGGCACCGACGTGTCTATTCTGCTGATAACAGCTCGACCAACCGCCTATGCTTTCCGCCATATCCATAAAACGCTTATCCCATTTATCCATAAAATAATACCGCCGAACGCACTTTTATATATGTATTTTAACATACTAAAAAACAAAAATCAATTTTTTGCTTGAATGTGTTTTATTTTATTTGCATTAGTTTATAAAATATCTGTACAAAAAAATGTGACGGAGGATTTATTAAATGATTAAACCTTTATTCGATAAGGTTGTTGTTGAAGCTTTGAAAGCTGAAGAAAAGTCTAAGGGCGGTATAATTCTTACTGCCGCTTCACAGGAAAAGCCCGCTACCTGCACCGTTGTTGCAGTTGGCCCCGGCGGTTTGGTTGACGGCAAGGAAGTTACTATGCAGGTTAAAGTAGGCGACAAGGTTCTTCTTTCAAAGTACAGCGGAACCGAGGTTAAAGTAGATGGAAAAGAATACACCATTATTCGCCAGAGCGATATATTGGCAATTGTTGAATAATAAGGAGATATATATAATATGGCAAAACAGATTAAATACGGCGATGAAGCCAGAAAAGCTTTATACAACGGCGTAAACGTAATAGCTGACACTGTTAAAATCACTCTCGGACCTAAGGGCAGAAACGTAGTTCTCGATAAAAAATACGGCGCACCCCTTATCACCAACGACGGCGTTACCATTGCAAAAGAAATTGAGCTTGAAGACCCGTTTGAGAATATGGGCGCACAGCTTGTTAAGGAAGTTTCAACAAAGACTAACGACGTAGCAGGCGACGGCACTACCACCGCTATGGTTTTAGCACAGGCAATCATTCGCGAAGGACTTAAAAACCTTGCCGCAGGAGCTAACCCTATGGTACTTAAAAAGGGCATCGCGTCCGCAGTTGACTGCGTTGTAAATAAGGTAAAGTCAATTTCAAAACCCGTAGAAAACAAACTCGCTATTTCTCAGGTAGCTTCCATTTCCGCAGGCGACGAAAAAATCGGCGAACTTATCGCTAACGCTATGGAAATCGTAGGCAACGACGGCGTTATTACCGTTGAAGAAGGCAAGTCAATGACGACCGAACTCACCACCGTAGAAGGTATGCAGTTTGACAGGGGCTACGCTTCCGCTTACATGGTAACTAATACCGAAAAAATGGAAGCTGTTCTCGACAGACCTTATATCCTTATAACCGATAAAAAGATTTCCGCATTACAGGAAATTCTTCCCATAATCGAACCTATCGCTCAGCAGGGCGCAAGACTTTTAATTATCGCAGAGGACATCGAAGGCGACGCACTTGCTTCCCTTATCGTAAACAAGTTGAAGGGCGTTTTGAACTGCGTAGCAGTTAAAGCACCCGGCTTCGGCGACAGAAGAAAGGCTATGCTCGAAGATATAGCAATTCTTACGGGCGGTACCGTAATTTCCTCCGACCTCGGATATGAGCTTAAAGACGTTACTATGGATATGCTCGGCAGAGCTTCCCAAGTTAAAGTCGATAAGGACAACACCACCATCGTTGACGGCGCAGGCAACAGCGAGGATATTAAAGCAAGAGTTGCTTCCATTAAAGCACAGATTGCCGAAACGACTTCCGATTACGACAAGGAAAAGCTTCAAGAAAGACTTGCAAAACTCGCCGGCGGTGTAGCTGTTATAAACGTCGGTGCTGCTACCGAAGTAGAAATGAAGGAAAAGAAGCTCCGCATCGAAGACGCACTCTCCGCAACGAGGGCCGCAGTCGAAGAGGGTATTGTTCCCGGCGGTGGCGTTGCACTCCTCTCGGCTTCTGCTGAACTCGAAAAGCTCGTTGCATCTCTTTCCGGCGACGAAAAGACTGGCGCCTCTATCGTTTTAAAGGCAATTGAAGAACCTATCCGTCAAATTGCTACAAACGCAGGCGTTGACGGCTCGGTTGTAGTTAACAATATTAAAAACGCCAACACGCCCAACTACGGCTATGACGCTTTGAAAAACGTCTATACCGATATGGTTGAAAGCGGTATCATCGACCCCACCAAGGTTTCCCGTTCTGTACTCCAGAACGCGGCGTCGGTTGCATCTACCCTCCTTACGACTGAAAGCATCGTAACCGATATTCCAGCTCCCGTAGCTCCTGCTCCCGCAACACCCGATATGGGCGGAATGTATTGATAAAATTTAATTCGTTTAAACGCATAAACGCCTTGGGCATCAAGCCCAAGGCGTTTTCATTATAGGTGGTGGATTATAATATTAAGTGCAACAACGATGCATAAAAAAATGGCTCATATAA
>JBJEVA010000062.1:0-20060 GCA_051884115.1 Candidatus Coproplasma sp.
TATGAAAAAATGTTGTGGCCTTTTTCTTAGACCACAACATTTATTTTAGAACCATTGACAACTACTAAGTAAATTTATAACGCCGTTGCGCAAAGCGCAACGGCGTTGACGTTTTATTTTAAATTAAACATATAGGGCAAAAAAGCCCTAAATTTAGCTTTTAAGGGCTATTATTCCGCCCCTACAACTTCTACGGTTATCTTAGCTGAAACGCCCTCGGCAAGCTTTAATTGAACGCTGTACGCGCCAACCGTTTTAATGGGGTTTTCAAGCAAGATTTTCTTTTTGTCTATTTCGTAGCCCGACTGCTTTAATCCCTCTGAAATATCAGACGCTGTTACGGAGCCGAACACCTTACCCGTCTGCCCAACCTTTATTTTGAGCGTAAAGGTCTTACCGTCTATTTCGGAAGCGAGCGCCTTCATTGCTTTAAGCTCTTCCTGCTTATGGTAAATTATAGAACTCTTCTTTTGATTGAGCTCGTTGATTTTTGTTGCCGTAGCAATTTCTGCCAACCCCTTTTTTATTAAAAAATTACGGGCGTAACCTTCGTTAACGTCGATAAGGTCGCCCTTCTTGCCCTGCCCCTTTACGTCTTGCAAAAGTATAATCTTCATTTTTATCTCCTTTACACGCCTGATTAAATTTGAGGCGCAAACTTGTCTTTTTATTTATTTTATCCTTTTTAAGGGCGTTTGTCAATACCGCAGAATAAATTGAATATATTAGCGCAAAATATCTTTAACGGAGGTATTATAATGGAAAATATCAATTTCGGAATTGCTTGCGACGTAAGTAACTGCAAGTATAACCACAACGGCTGTAACTGTACTTTAGATAAGATTCACGTAGGTTGCAGTTGCGGTGAAAGCTGTACCTGTTGTGAAAGCTTTAGGGAAAACGGCTAAGGTATTTCTATCTCCCGTCGCTTTTTTAGGCGAGAGGGAAAGTTTAGCCAAAGCTTAAAAGAAAATAAGCTGTGCGAAATAAATTCGCACAGCTTATTTGTTAGCTTGTCTTGTTTATGTATGCTTATGCCTTAGGAGGGTGAATATCCCAATCAGGGAAGCCCTTAGCAAATCCGCTTAAATCTTCGGAAATGCTTACTTCTTCTACGGGCATATCGTCTTCGCCAAGCGCAAATTCGGAAAGGTCGAAATCTGCAGATTCGGTTACTTCTTCGCTCTGAGGAACAACTTCATTTTCTAATTCTGACATTGTATTACTCCTTTAAATCTCAATAGTTTCGTTCTTTTCGTTAGCACCGAACTGAGCAACGATTTCGTTTGCCTTAACTCTCTCGTCAAGTGCTTTGTTGATTATAGCAACGGATTCTTTGCTTGCCTTTGCATAGTAAGCCTTGATATCTGCACGTGCCTTCTCGTTTTCAGCCTTGAGTTGCTTAGCCTTTTTGTTGAAGTGGAAGCCCATGAAGATAGGTATAATAAGGATACTGAAGCAGAAGGAAAGCTTACGGTTTTTAAGAGCCTTGTTGATTTCAGCATCGCTGATTGATGCGTATGCGGAATTTTCTGCATCCTTGAACTTCTTTTGAATAGAAGCTACAAGCTCTTCACGGTTTTCTGCGTTTGCGGTCTTGCCGTTCCAAGCGATGTTGTTATACTTTGCTACGGTTACACCGCTAACTATACTACTCTTAACGTCCTTTCCGGGAACCTTCATAACGAGGTCAATCTCTTCGGGATATGCGTCCTTCTTTTCAACGATGAAGGAATTGAACGCACTGCTTATGTAAGGTCTTAACAGAACGAGTGCGGACTTCTTAGCAGATGCGGAAGCGTTGGGGTCGAATACGGAGTTTGCAAGACGCTTAGCAAAGTCAACGGGTGCGTCGTAAAGACGTGCCTTTTCAGCCCTGATAATTCTGTCTGCTCTCTCTTCGTCGCCCTTGAAGTCTTTAATCTTCTGGAAACGGTGTTCTTCTTCACGAAGCTTTTCTTCGTCCTCTTCATAGTTGGAAACAAGCCTTACGAGCTGTTCGTCTATGTCCTTTACAAGCTTAACGGTATCGACGGTTGCGCCCATCATATCGCCGAATTTAGCTTTAATACCCGTTTCACGCTGAGTAGCGTCGATTCTTATAAGGTATTCCTGCATGGAATTATACTGAACGCAGACTTTCTGCAAATCCTGATAATCGTTCATGCAACCGCTGTTGACGTAAGTACTGAACATATTTTCCCAATACTTAACCTGCTTGTCAGCAAATTCGGGGTCTCTCTCTTTGAGTACTTCCATCCAATGATAGATGTGTTCACCGCAAATATTTTCCTTATCTTCGCCGAATATGTGGTTGGTGTATGCGTCGATATAAGCGATAATACTCGTCCTCATCCTTGAAGGGTCCTGCAACTTGAAGTATTCGCCGAGCCATTCAAAGGTTGTATCGGTGGGCTGTTTACCTGCCTGAATACGTCCTGCGTTTACACGGCGGGTAATCAAAGCGAACAGAAGGCAAGTCTTTTCTCTGTCTCTCTTGCAAGCTTCGGCAATAGCTCTCTTTGCAAGAGATTCGTTGTTAGAAATCCAAGCGGCGAGTGCGATAAGTCCGGGAGCAAGCCAATAGTTAGGTGCGGAAAGCATAAGCTCCTCCGTACACCTTGAAATTGTACTCTCTGTAATAAGTCCGAGGTCCGTTGCCTGTAAGATACCAAGCATATTGTCCCTGACGAGCTGATGCGTACCGAACTGCTTCTGTAATTCCTGACGAACACGAATGACTTCGGTGGTTGCAATCTGTAATGCCGACTGCATCTTCTGCTGACGGAGCATTTCGACAAGCTGTCTTTTAACGTTGTCAATCTCCTGCATTGTCTCCCTGCGGACCGCTTCAACCCTGTTCTCTACACTGCTGACCTGATTACTTACAACTCTTAAGTTGCTGTTAACCGTATCAATCGCTCTAATAATCGGCGATAAATCAATGTAACCTTCTGCCACTTTTTTATTCTCCTTTATTTAAATAATTTTTTGATTTTATAAAATAAGTTTTTATACTTAAATTTTAGTTTTTCATCTTGCTTTCAAAGTCAGCTTTAACTTTATTGAAAGCTCCCGCAAACTTTGCCCTTAAAGCAGGGTCGCCCATGCTGTTGATAATAGTGCCTATAGGCAACAGATAGTTGTTATAGAAGTTCGTTGTCTTGGTTTTAAGGAAGAACTCTCCCGTCGAAAGAGGCGACTGGGGATTCTTCGATATGGAAGTGAGCAACGCAAAGCAGGTTTTGGGAATGTTGGTCTTTTTAGCAATCTCTGCATAAAGCCCTGCAAGCTTAGGCGTAAGCCAATTAGTATTAGTACGCTTGCTTATTGCTATGGGCGAGAACGCTTCTACAAATTCTCCGAGTTCCTTATTATCGTCGTACTCGCAGAATTTTTGCATAATCTGCTCCTCGTAGTCCCAAGCGTGGAAAACGGTTTTAAGCAAAAGCTGTTTGAAGCACTCCTCTTCCTCTACCTCTAACGCAGATTCGTCAAGCGTTTCATTAAACAGCCTTTCCATTGAATCACGGTTTTTAATATCTGCCACGTATGCATTGTAATATGCGATTATGTAGAGTGCAGGCGCATTTGCAGGCACCATACTTACAACCCTTTCAGCACAGCTTTTTGCACTTGAGAAGTTCTTTTCTAAAAAGAATTTCGTAGCCTCGCTTAAAGCCAACGTTGCGCTGGGCGACGCCGTAGAAGTGCGTTTGGGGAAAACTACGTCCATTCCGCAGAACTTACAGCTTGCTCTTCTTGTCTTAAAATTTATCGCAGTAGCGTCGATTGATACGCCACAATACGGGCAATGATATGTCTCGGCTTCCATTTTATATCCTCTCTTAAACTTATTAACTTATCTTCTTGTTGCCATAAGCATTTGGTTTCTTATCCTGAGTACGTTTTCCGCCTCTGCTACTGCTGAAAGAATTGTTTCGCTGTCGCTGTCGGTGGAGAGTAACGTCTTTAACGTATCAATCATTTCAGCGAGCTGTTGTTCGTATTCAGCACAATCGGGAGTACTCATAGGAGAGCTGTAATCTAAATCTTCTTTAAGCTTTTTGATAGCCTTTTTAACTTCCTCGTCCTTTGCAAGGTAGATGAGGGAGTTAACCTTTATCGTTGTCTGTCTTAATTCCTGAACCTTTGCCTTCTGGTGTTCGGTATTTTCACGTACGCGAGAGAATGCCTTGTAGGAAAGAAGAAGCAGAACTGCATATATTGCAAGGAAAATGATGTTTACTATTACGGGTGCCTGCCAAGCGTATTTGCTTGCCGCCATCATTATAGCGTTTGCCAATACGGAAAGAGCTAAGTAACCTACTTGTACGAAGAAAATAGGTTCCAGCATAACTGCGTTATTCTTGTTCTTTACCTGTATGAAAAGTGCGATACCGCCCGTTAACACAAACGATAATTCAAGGAAGCCGAAGCTTATCCACATACCCGTCTTGTTACCTGCAAGAGCGTGGGTTGAACCTGCTATTATAAAGAACAGGGCGTTGAACAACGCAAACACGATAAGTACAATCAAAAACATTAACTTATTGTTTGTAAACTTTTTCATCTATAATACTCCTTATATAATCAATATATTATAAGCTATTAGCCGATTTTAGTTCCGCAATTTAAACAGAATTTTGCACCGGGCATTAAGTCTGCACCGCAGTTGGGGCATTTAGCCGTTTCGGGTGCAGGTGCGGGGGCGGGCTGTTGCGCTACGGGAGTTCCGCAATTGAGGCAGAACTTTGCACCGGGTGCAAGGGGTGCGCCACAGTTTGCACACTTAGGCGCTTCGGGTGCGCCGGGCTGAGGATAGCCCTGTTGAGGATAACCCTGCTGGGGATAGCCTTGTTGAGGATAGCCCTGCTGAGGGTAACCCTGCTGAGGATAACCCTGAGGAGGGTACTGAGGATAGCCCTGCTGAGGGTAACCTTGCTGAGGATAACCCTGCTGAGGGTAGCCCTGTTGAGGATAGCCTTGGGGATTCATACCGCCGAAAGCGTTTTGCGCCATATTGCCCATTGCGTTGCCGAATGCTCCGCCCATACCGAAGCCCATGCCGAGACCCATGCCTGCGTTCATCATACCGCCCATCGTACCTTTGTTATTTGCCGCATCGCCAAGCACATCGAACGTACGCTCTTCCTGATAGGTATAACCTTCCAACTTACGTTTCTTAGCATCGATTTTAGCTTGGTTAACGGCTTGAAGGTCTTCGTCGGGAACGTTAATGGATACGAACGAGAAGTTGGTAATACCGATACCGTAGTCAGCGAAGAAAGGAGTCATCTGCTCCTGTAAAGCTTCCGACAGCTCTGCATAATAGGCGCTGACTTTGAGTATGCTTATGTCCTGCTTAACCATCGTCTTACCTAAGAGGTCGGTTACCCTTTCGATAATCTTACCGCGGAGATAATCGGTGAGCTGAGCCTTGGTAAAGTTGTTGCCGATACCTACGACTTTGGTGAAGAACTTGATTACGTTCTTCGCGTCGTTGTCGTCGTCGAGAATGTGTGCGCCGAAAAGACCTGCGGCACGTACGTGGATATTTACGTCCTCTTGAGCGTCCTGCATCAAAATAGGATTGATTGTGCCGAACCTGAGGTCGTTAAGATATACCATATTTACATAATATACCTGACAGTGGAAGGACGAAACGCCATCTGAATGACGGCTCCTCCACTTATTGATGAAACCGAACGTACTGTTGTTCGACTCGTCAAGAGTATAGTGACCGGGAAGGAAAGGTATGATAATTCCTTCGTTTACAAACAATGCAACCTGTGAAGGTCCAACGAGCAACTGCGCTTTACAGCTGAAATCTTCGCAAGGATGCTTATAAACGATAGTATCATTATTCGAAGTTTCACCGTTTTCCCATTTAATTACTTCAACAACCATAACTCCTCCAAAAATTTATATCATTTTATTTTTTGTTTTTGTTTTGCGTGTAGTACGCTGATTTTTAAATAAAAAATCCCGTACAATATTTGTATGTAAATATTTTCTTAACAGACATATTTTTACAATTTACCAACAAAATCAGCACAAATTACTGTTAAATTATACCCCTATTGCATAAAATTGTCAATACTAAACTTAAAAATTTAGTTAAAATATTTGTTATAGAATACTTAACGTTATGTAATAGCGAAGCAATTTATAATACCGACGAGCTTAATAATCGTCAGTATGATTGTAAGACCGCCTATGCAAAAAAATTCGCCGTAAGCACCTTTAAGCACCTTTAAGCACCTACGGCGAAACTCAATTTATTTTGATTGGTTGGGGGATATTGTGGGGTTAACACCACTTTTTCCACCCGAAATAAGCTTTATTTATTGAACTTATCCTTTAAGGAAACTATCTCCGAAAGAACGGGCTTTCCGTCTTTTATGCAGGCTTTATAATAGCCCGTGCGCATAAGCTGGAAGCTCTTGCCGTCCTCTTCAAAGAGGTAGGGTTCAGCCTTACCAACACTTATTTTAAGGCTGTTTTTGTTGAGCCTTTCGGCATAGTCTTGGTCGGGGTACTGCTCGTCGTTGAGTAAGGGTTCATAAGTTCTAAACTCGGCATCGACGCCGTACTTTGCGTCAACCCACTGAATTACGCCCTTAGCCTTTATATCGCTCTTAACTTCACTACCCGAACGCGTTTCGGGGAAGTAGGTGCAGAGAATTTCTTTAACCTCTCCCTTCTCATCCGTCACAACGTCGTCGCAACGAACGATGTAAGCAGACTTTAATCTTACGTTACCCCCCTTATATAGCCTTTTGAACTTGGGAGGAGGTACGATTGCGAAGTCGCTTCTGTCGATATAAACACTGCCTGTGAACTTGACTTTACGGGTTTTACCGCTTCCGTCGGTAGGGTTCATTTCAAAGTCGAGTTCTTCCTCGCCCTGATAGTTGGTTATAGTGAGCTTTACAGGGTCGGCAATCGCCATAGCCCTTTCCGCCGTAACGTTGAGTTCGTCCCTTATACACTCATCGAGCTGAGCAAGACTTACAACGCCGTAATTTTTAGCAACGCCTACGTCTGCACAGAACTTTCTTAAAGCCATAGGGGGTACGCCCCTGTTCTTTAACCCCATTAAAGTGGGCATACGGGGGTCGTCCCAACCCGAAACAAAGCCCTCGTCAACAAGCTTTTTCAAATACCTTTTAGACATTAACATATTGGTTATGTTAAGACGGGCAAACTCTATCTGTCTGGGAACGGGCTGAGCAAAGCCTGCCTTTTCTATAACCCAATCGTAAAGAGGTCTGTGATTTTCAAATTCGAGAGAGCAAAGAGAATGGGTAATTCCCTCGATTGCGTCGGATATAGGGTGGGCGAAGTCGTACATAGGGTATATGCACCACTTATCGCCCTGACGGTAATGGGGAACGTGCGCTATGCGGTAAATTACGGGGTCGCGCATATTGAGGTTGGGCGACGACATATCTATCTTAGCACGCAGTACCTTTGCTCCGTCGGGGTATATCCCCGCCTTCATCTCGCGGAAGAGCTTTAAATTCTCTTCAACGCTTCTATTGCGGTAGGGGCTTTCGACGCCCGGTTCGGTGAGCGTTCCGCGCGTTGCCGTTATCTCCTCTGCGGAGAGGTCGCATACATATGCATTGCCGTCCATAATGTATTTTTCCGCTATCTCGTACAGCTTGTCGTAATAATCGGACGCAAAGAACAAATTGTCGTACTCAAAGCCCAACCACTTAACCGCCTCCACTATGGAGTTAACGTACTCGTAGTCCTCCTTTGCGGGGTTGGTATCGTCCATACGCAAATTGAGTTTTCCGTGGTATTTATCCTTAACGCCGAAGTTTATACAAAGAGCCTTAACGTGACCGATATGAAGATAGCCGTTGGGTTCGGGAGGGAAACGCACAACTATTTCGTTACCGCGCCCTTCGTATTTACCGCTCGATAAATCTTCGTTTATAAACTGTTCAATAAAGTTTGTTGCCTCGGGAAGTTCCATATTTTAAACCTTCTCTTTTTTATGTAAATCTCTTGTTTGTTTAACCGCCGAAGAGCGTATTAAACGGTGGAGTAAAATTAAGATAACCCCGTAATATTGCCCTGCGAATCGACGTCGATATGCTCGGCACTCGGCACTTTGCCAAGACCGGGCATAAGCATAACCGCCCCTGCAATTGCCACTATAAAGCCTGCACCGCCACGGTATTCGATATCCCTTACGTATATTTTAAAACCCTTAGGCGCGGAAAGCAAAGCAGGGTTGTCCGAGAGGGAGTACTGCGTTTTTGCAATGATTACGGGCAACCCCTTGATTCCCTTGCTTTCGATGTCGGCAATCTTTTGAAGGGCAAGGTCGGAATAGGTTGCTCCCTCTCCGCCATAAACTTTGGTTACTATGCCCTCTATTTTGGTCTTTATATCGTCGTTCAAATCGTAGGAGTAGCAAAGCTCGCTATCCTTTTCACACTCTTCTATAACCGCGGAGGCAAGTTCCTTACCGCCTTCTCCGCCCTTTAAGAATACGTCGGTGAATATTGCCCTTGCACCCGATTCCTTGCAGGCGTTCATAACCGTTTCAATCTCCGCAGGGGTGTCGGTAACAAATCTGTTCATCGCAACAACTACGGGCTTTTTATATACGTTTTTAACGTTGTCAACGTGTTTTAAAAGGTTGGGAAGTCCTGCCTTCAAAGCCGTTAAATTCTCTTCGGAAAGATTTGCCTTGTCTGCTCCGCCGTGGAGTTTTAACGCCTTAACCGTTGCAACCACCACAACGCAGTCGGGCTGAATACCTGCTATTCTGCACTTTGCGTCCAAGAACTTTTCCGCGCCCAAGTCTGCGCCGAAGCCTGCCTCTGTCACCGTGTAATCGGCAAGAGTCATCGCAGTCTTTGTTGCACGGATTGAGTTACAGCCGTGGGCAATGTTTGCAAAAGGTCCGCCGTGAACTATTGCCGGTGTTCCCTCCAAAGTCTGCACGAGGTTGGGGTTTATTGCATCCTTTAAAAGGGTTGCCATTGCGCCGTCTGCCTTTAAATCACGGGCATAGACGTATTTGCCTTTTTCGTTTTCACCCACTACTATGTTGCCGAGACGCTTTTTTAAGTCGGCAATATCCGAGGCAAGGCAGAGTATTGCCATAACCTCGCTTGCGGCTGTTATCGAAAAGCTTTCCTTTCTCGAATAGCTTGTACAGCCCTTCATAGTTCCTGCCGGACTGTCTATGGTTATATCCCTTAACGCTCTGTCGTTCATATCCATACAGCGGTGGAAAAATACTTCCTTTATGCCGAGGGCGTTACCGCGGAATATGTGGTTGTCTATCATTGCGCAGAGGAGGTTGTTTGCCGACGTGATTGCGTGCAAATCGCCCGTGAAGTGCAAGTTTATGTCAGCCATAGGCACAACCTGTGCGTATCCTCCGCCTGCCGCACCGCCCTTAATGCCGAATACGGGGCCTAACGAAGGTTCCCTTAAAGCAAGGCAGACCTTTTTATCAAGCTTTGCCATACCGTCGGCAAGACCTATGGATACGGTCGTCTTACCCTCTCCGCTTGCCGTGGGGTTGATTGCCGTAACCAAGACGAGCTTAGATTTAGGGTTGTACTCTTTAAGTTTTATTTTAGCCTTATACTTTCCGTAAAGCTCTAAATCGTCCTCGTTTAAACCTAACTTTTGAGCAATTTTGCGTATATCCTGCAATTTTGCGCTTTCTGCAATTTCAATATCGCTGAGCATAGAACCTCTCCGATTAAAATATTACCTGCATATTATAGCACACCCACCGTTAAAAGTATAGGAAATTAAAGGAATAAATTTTATTTGAGTTTTAATTTTTATATTTTTTTCAATACTCTAACCTCTATATTTACTTTAATTTTACATAGACGTTACGTTTGTTTGATAGCGAACGCCAAACGAACAAAATAATATAGCGGTATAATATAAAAATAAGGAGATTTAAAAACAAATATGAAAGGTTTTACGAAATATCTTTTTACAACGGCTTTGATGTCTGCAACCGTTTTTTCTTTATGTTTTTTCGGCTGTAACAAAACCGACGACAGCGGAACCGAAATTAGCTATTATTCAGACGCTTTTGAGAACATGACGGTAGGTAATGCAGTAACAGAATATTTTAAAAACGGTGAAAACACTCCGTCAATTATTTTGACGAATCATGCGGAAGAGTTAAATCTTACGGCAACCGATAAAAACGCCGTCTTAGGGGCGTACTCCGACAGCCGTCTTAATTCCCTTTGTCAAGGCGAAAAGGTTTATTACACCGCCGATTACAACTATACCGTCAACACCTTACAAGCTAACGACGTGCAAATCGACGTCACCACGATATTTATTGCAAGTAACGAAACTTCGTCTGTAAAATTCTTTGACGCAAAACACGGCTTACTTACGTATAGCGGTTTTGCCTCCGAACTTATCAGTCTGCAATTTTATAACGGAGAACTTATAACTATTTCTTCTATAATACTTGCAAAAGCCGTTCGGCTGGAAAAAAGCCCCTCTTACGAGAACGGGGCAATAAGCACCGAAATTGAGGAGAAAGAGCTACGTTATTCATATTTATCGCCTTACTTTGAAAACGCTTTACCGACCTATTTGGGTAACCCTACACGCGGTAATACCGCTAAGGGTGATTTAAGGTTGAAGTCGGTTGATATTTTCGACGGCGACGTTAAAATTACTACGGTAACTTTTTAGGTAATATATTAGACCGATTAGTAGCCCTAAGCCTGATATTCACTTGACAATTAAAGCTTAATTAGAGTAGAATTAAAATAATTTTTAACAAAGGTTGCGTTATTGCCAAGCGCATACCGAAGGAGAATTATTATGGCTGATAAAAAGAGAGCTGTCACACAGGAAAAGCTGGTGGCTTTATGCAAAAACAGGGGCATTATCTTCCCCGGTAGCGAAATCTACGGCGGTCTTGCCAATACCTGGGACTACGGTCCCCTCGGCGTAGAGCTTAAAAACAACATTAAAAAAGCTTGGTGGAAGAAGTTCGTTCAGGAGAACACCTTGAACACA
The DNA here is from genome assembly GCA_051884115.1 of Candidatus Coproplasma sp. GTDB lineage: Bacteria > Bacillota > Clostridia > Christensenellales > Borkfalkiaceae > Coproplasma. The sequence continues at coordinate 11,044 of JBJEVA010000062.1, forward strand.
GGACTCGACTGCGCAATACTTATGAACACCCGTACCTGGAAGGCGAGCGGACACTTAGGCGGATTTTCCGACCCCTTAATGGACTGCCGTGCCTGCAAGACCCGTCACCGTGCGGATAATCTTGTAGAGGCTTACGTACAAAAGCACGGGCTTGACGTCAGCGTTGAGTCTATGGACAACGACCAACTCGAAGCCTTTATCGAAGAAAAGAACGTTAAATGCCCCATATGCGGTAACCACGACTTCACACCGATTAGAAAATTCAACCTAATGTTCAAGACCTATCAGGGCGTAACCGAGGACAGCGTTAATACCGTATATCTCCGCCCCGAAACGGCACAAGGCATATTCGTAAACTTCAAGAACGTACAGCGTTCAACCCGTATGAGAGTGCCTTTCGGCATAGGTCAGATTGGTAAATCCTTCCGTAACGAAATAACCCCCGGCAACTTCATCTTCAGAGTAAGAGAGTTTGAACAGATGGAACTCGAATTCTTCTGCAAACCCGGAACCGACCTTGAATGGTTCAACTATTGGAAGAACTACTGCAAGGACTTCCTTCTATCCCTTGGAATGAAGGAAGAGAATTTACGTCTTCGCGACCACTCGCCCGAAGAACTCTGCTTCTACTCTAAGGCGACCACCGACTTTGAATATAACTTTGCATTCGGCTGGGGCGAACTTTGGGGCGTTGCCGACAGAACGGACTACGACTTGACCCAACATCAGACGGAGAGCGGAGAGAGTATGGAATATACCGACCCCGTTACCAACGAAAAGTACGTTCCCTACGTAATAGAGCCCTCCTTGGGCGTTGAGAGAATGGTACTCGCTTACCTTACCGACGCATACGACGAGGAGGTTTTGGACGAAGCTAAAAACGACGTTAGAACGGTACTCCGCCTGCACCCCTTCCTTGCACCCTATAAGGTTGCAATCCTCCCCTTACAGAAAAACCTCTCCGAAAAGGCAGACGAAGTGTATAGAGCGCTTGCTAAGAAGTTCTCTGTAACATATGACGTAACGGGTTCGATTGGTAAGCGTTACAGAAGGCAGGACGAGATTGGCACTCCCTTCTGCGTAACCGTTGACTTCCAGACCTTGGAGGACAACACCGTTACAATCCGTGACCGCGACAGTATGGAACAGATTAGACTTTCCGTTGACGAGCTTGAAGCATATATCGCAAAAGCAATCGAATTTTAATTTATAACGTTAAAGCACAAGGGCGGTGCGCTTTTTGAAAAGCGCACCGCCCTTAATTTATATTACGATATCTTTCAGCTGATATTTAATAAGTCTTAAATATCCTCTGCGTCATCTTCTTTTGAATTGTTTTTCTTTTTGAAAAAAGAGGCAAGCCTACCCAAAACGTTATCATTTTCCTGCTTAGGCGGTTTTTCCTGTAAGACGTCGCCTTCAAGCGCTAACCCGTCGCAGGGGTCTGCGGAAAGGTAACCGCAAGTTTTTGCATAGGAGAATATTTCCTTAACAATCCATTCGGTAAGGTTTTTATCCTCTTCGGGGATATTATCCATCATAGCCATAAGCTTTTCGCCGTCGATAAGGTTTATGTACGTCTTGCCGAACGTGGGGAGGAGATAGTTGTCAAGGCATGCTTCAACCTTATCACGGTTTTTATTATACGACCTTTTAACGGCTTTGCTCTGCTCCCTCTTGCCCTCGTCAACACGTTGTTTCCACTCCAAGGCGACAAGTGAAAATCTATACTTAATTTTAGGCGGAGATATAAGCCATTTGAAGAAGCCGACTATACCGCCGAATATAAGCGAGATTGCGGTGAACACAATCGACACTATTGCAAGCACAAGCAAAATTGTGTCTAACGCACTGCTCTCGCCGTTCCCTGAAATACATATAGCCGTGATAGAGAGCGCAACCGAAGCTATTCTGACCACAAATAAAATTATCGAACTCGCCTTGCGACACCGTTTAGCGGTTTTGGTATTAGTACTCCTGCCCGATATGGTTAAAATAATCACCATAACGATTACAGAAGCCACAAATACGCCTATACATACGTATAAAGCGATATCCCAGCCGAGCGATAATCCCTTTGCTATTTTTGAAAAGAGCAGAATGGGGACGTATAACAAAAAGAATATTACCGATATTGTTGTAACCAACATACCCCAACGGCGTTTGATGTGAGCGCGGTTCTCGAAGATGGGCTTTATATATTTCATAATTATAGGGTCAACCCATTTTTTATAGGCGTCCTTGCCCACGTCGATAACATCGACAACAGTACCCACTATCTGCTTCATATTGGGCTTTTTCTTTTCCTGTTGCTTTGAATCGATAAACTCTTCTTCGCCTTGCTTTTCTTCTTCCTGCTCTTTGACAGGCACGACGGAAGTTACGGCAACCTCTTCGTTTTGCTTATCCTTTTCCTTTCTCCTTTTAAAAATACCCATAAGTTCCTCCTAACCTATAAGTTCCCCATACCTTTCGTACAGTGTTTCTAATTTTTTTTGCAGAGTGCTTAGCTCCTCAAGCAAGGGTGATAATCTTTCGTAATCGGCACTGATTGCAGGGTCTGCAAGCGATGCGTTTATATACCTTTCCCTCTCTTCGCAAAGGGATATATCCGCCTCAATTGCCTTTATATCGGCTTTTCGCTTTGCCTCTTCCGCCCTGTCCTTTTTGGAGCGGTAGGCTTTTATTTTATCCTCTTCGTACTGCTTTTTAGCCCTCTCCTCTTCGGCTATTCGCTCGCTTTCGGCTTTCTTTTCCTTGCTCTTTTTATAACCCTCGTAACCGCCCTCATAGACGTTAAGCTTCTTATTATCTATTTCTACAATAAACTGAGCTACCGCGGATATGAAATATCTGTCGTGTGAGACGAATATTACCGTACCGCCGTACTCCTTTAACGCCTCCTCTAAGCTCTCCCTTGCAGGTAAATCGAGGTGGTTTGTAGGTTCGTCCAAAATTAAAAAGTTGCCGTGGGCGTTTTCAAACACGCACAAAGCGAGTTTTGCCCTCTCTCCGCCCGAAAGCTCCTTGACCTTTTTATACATATCTTCGGGGTATAGTCCGCAACGTGCAAGAGACGCCCTGACTTCGGTTTGAGAGGATAAAGCGTGCCTGCCCCAAAGCTCCTCTAAAACGGTATTTTCGGGGTCGAGGTTAGCCATCTCCTGGTCGTAATAGGCAACGTTTACGTATCTTCCCCTTACAATTGCAGGGTTACCCTGTGCTATTGCCTTTATAAAAGTCGATTTGCCGACCCCGTTATCGCCGACGATTGCAACCTTTTGCCCCCGCAGTATGCTTAAATTACCGCCCTCTATTAGGCTCTTTCCGCCTATTTCGAGGTTTAAGTTTGTAACCGACAAAACCTCTTCGCCTGCCTGTTTTTCAAAAGTAAATTTAAATCGAGGGGGTTGGGGAGGGACGAAGGGTTTTTCTAAAATTTCCATTCGTTCGAGCTGTTTAACACGGCTTTGCGCACTCTTTGCAGTCGTAGCCCTTACTATATTTTTATCAACGTAGGTCTGTAACTTTTTAATCTCTTCCTGTTGTTTTTCGTAGTCCTTTAATTCCCTTTCGTACTTTTCAGCCTTTAATATCTTGTACTTAGAGTAATTGCCCTTAAACGTACAGAGCTTTTTATTCTCTATTTCAAAGGTAAAATTTACTGTGCTGTCTAAAAAGTACCTATCATGGGATACCACGAAAACCGCACCCTTAAAGGAGGAGAGATAGTCTTCAAGCCAATACAAGGTTTTTACGTCTAAGTGGTTTGTAGGTTCGTCCAAAATTAAAAGGTCGGGACTTTCTAATAAAAGTCTTGCAAGTTTTAATCTTGTCTTTTCACCGCCCGACATTGCGTCGATTTGCCTTTCGTAGAAGTCGGCAAAGCCCATTCCGTTTAAAACCGTCTTGATTTTTACGTCAACGTTAAAGCAATCGCGTGAAGATAAAAATTTGTTCAGCGATTCTATCTTAGCTTCTAAAACGGTATATTCCTTACTGCCGTAAGCCGTTAAGGATAGTTCGGAGGACAGACGGGAGAGTTTTTCTACCGCAGATAACTCCTCTTTGAACACCTCCCTCATCTCGCCATAGACGGTGTTCGCGCTGTCATATCCGCCGTTCTGAGCAAGATAGCCTATGCGCAGTCCGTTCTTTTTGATTATCTCTCCGCCGTCGGCAATAAGCTCGCCGAGCATAAGCTTTATAAGCGTCGTTTTGCCTGCACCGTTTTCGCCCACAAGCCCTACTCTCTCGCCCTCCGACACGGCAAAGTTTACTTTTGAAAATATTAAATTGTCGCCGTAACCGAAGTTAACGTCTGAAAAGGTTATAAGCATAATTATCTATCGTTTGGACGAAACAATTAGTATTTGTGTGGTTTCGTCTAATTATATGTTTAATTGAATTGGTGTGCATATATGGCTTAGTTACCACTCCCAATCGGGGATAAAAGCCGTCTTGGCACTCTCCTTATCCTGCAAAAAAACGTGTTCCACCCCCAAGGCTTCGACCGCTGATAATACGGTTTTATACTCCCTGTCGGTTACCCTTCTTTTAAGCTCGGGGAACTTCTCTATCTCTCCGTATGGCGTATATTGCCTCATAAGGCTGAAACGAACTTCCTTAGGGAGGGTTGCAACAAATTCAGCCACCTTAACGCTGTCGTAGGAGGCAAGGGGTAAAATTAAATGGCGGACTATGCACCCCGAAAGCATCTTGCCGTAACTATCCTCTCTATACTCCTTTTGCGCCATATGCCTTATGGCAGGAAGGGCAAAATCTGCATAGTTCTCTCTGCCCGTATATCTCTTTGCTAAAAAGGGGTCTAAAAATTTTAGGTCGGGAAGATAGATATCTGTAAAGGTATCGGCAATTTCAAGAGTGGAAATTTTTTCGTAGCCGTGGGTGTTATACACTACGGGGAGGTTGGGTTTATAGATTGAAAACGCCTCTGCAATTCTATCGACGTAGTGGGTGGGAGTGACTAAGTTTATGTTGTCGGCGCCCATATCTTCAAGACGTTTAAATATATCCGAAAGCTCCTTAACGGTTATGCTTTTACCCCTTAGATTGTGGGAGAGTTCATAGTTTTGGCAGAAAACGCACCGAAGCGAACAACCGCAGAAGAATACGCAACCGCTTCCGTTTTTGTGAGAAATTACGGGTTCTTCATATGGGTGAAGATAGTATTTAGCTATTTTAATGCCTTGGACACCGCAAGCGCCGTATGAATTTTGACGGTCGGCTTTGCATGAAATAGGGCAGAGCATACATTCCATAATACTATTATAACATATAAAATATTGATTGTAAATATATAAAATTTATTTGACAACACTCTTATACTTTTATATAATCATATCGTAAACAAATCCATAGAGAGTGTGCGAGAGAACGGCTCCGTGACCACACAGCAACCTGCAATGCAAGGTGCTAAGACCGTACCGATGGGCAATAGCTTTAATTACACTCCCCGTACGGTACGCCGACGGGGTGTTTTTAATTGAATTTGCACACAATATACAAAGGAGTATTGAAGTGAAGAAATATTTTACGAGTGAAAGCGTTACCGAAGGACACCCCGACAAACTCTGCGACGCCGTTTCCGACGCCATTGTCGATGCCATTTTAGCGCAGGACCCCTACGCAAGATGTGCCGTTGAGTGCTGTGCGGCTTACGACAGCCTTTTAATAATGGGCGAAGTTACCGCCAACGCAACCGTAGATTACGAGCGTATTGCACGCGAAACCATTAAACGCATAGGCTATACTTTCGGTACGTTCGCTTACGACAAGTGCGCGATTACCGTTTCCGTTCACGGACAGAGCCCCGACATTGCTCTCGGCGTTAACAACTCGCTTGAAAATAAGGCGGGTGCAACCGAGATTGAGGACGAGCTTGGCGCCGGCGACCAAGGCATGATGTTCGGCTATGCCTGCACCGAAACAGAGGAGCTTATGCCCCTGCCCCTTATGCTCTCCCACAAGCTTGCAAAGGCTTTAACCGATGCAAGGAAGAGCGGTCTTTTACCCTACCTTCGCCCCGACGGAAAGACACAGGTTACCGTTGAATACGACGGCGACACCCCTAAGCGCATTGACACCGTGGTTGTTTCCACCCAGCACGACCAGAGCGTGACCCAAGAACAGCTAAAAGCCGACGTTATAGCTAAGATTATAAACAAGATTATCCCCTCCACCCTTATGGATAAGGAGACAAAGTTCTTCGTCAACCCTACGGGGAGATTTCTAATCGGCGGACCCGAGGGCGACAGCGGTCTTACGGGAAGGAAGATTATCGTCGATACGTACGGCGGTTCCTGCGCTCACGGCGGTGGGGCGTTCTCGGGGAAGGACCCCACAAAGGTTGACCGTTCGGCTACTTATATGGCGCGTTACGTATGCAAAAATTTAGTAGCTTCCGGGCTTTGCGACAAGGCAGAACTTGAAATTGCGTATGCAATAGGCGTTTCCCGTCCCGTTTCGGTCTTCGTCAATACCTATGGTACGGGCGTATTATCCGACGGCGAGATTGCCGACATTGTTGTTAAGGAGTTCGACCTCCGCCCCTATGCGATTATTAGGAAGCTCAATTTAAGACAGCCTATTTATTCGCAGACTTCAGCTTACGGTCACTTTGGAAAAGCAGAACTCCCTTGGGAACAGTGCGATATGGCGGACAGCCTTAAAAAGTATATCAAAGAATAATTTAAACAAACGGGGCGAAACTTTAACCTAGTTTCGCCCTGATTTCATTTTATCATTTTATATAAAAAGTGTTTGACAAAGATAATTTTATTTTATATAATTATTAAGCTTATTTAAAGAAGCGTTGCAGAAATAGTGATAGCAATTTATGCACCGTTAGCTCAACTGGATAGAGCGTTGGTCTACGGAACCAAAGGCTAGGGATTCGAACTCCTTACGGTGCACCATACGCAACCTTATTCGAATACCGAATGGGGTTGCGTTTTTTTATAAAAAACATACAGTAAAATGTAAAATTTAATGGCTACCACTTTAATATGTGATAGCCATTTTATTTCGCAGAGGAGGTGACCCACGGTGCCATTCGGGAGCCAACTTATTTATGCTTGACATTACCCCAAGATAATATCATCAGAGCCTTAAATAAGGCTTTCATAAACATCACCCCCATTCACATACCGAAACAATCGGCACCTATGTTTTGGATAGTATTACTATAACAAATTTTATTGTACTTGTCAATGTTATTTTTCTACCACGAAATTACTGGTTTGCCGCCGAAATGGGGTGCAGAAATTGAGAATTTAATTTTATCGGTTTCTAAAAGCAATTTATCGTTTTTTCCGAATTGTTTTACAATATATTCGTAATTACCGTAAGCAAGTCCGCCGATAGACTTAAAGAAAACACCTTCCTCAACTTTATATTTAGCAAGCAATAGACCGTCTTTAAATAAAGAAATCTCCGTCTTTTCACACTCATCACAGCAGGGTTGAAAATAGATATTTACCAAATCGCTACCCGTTGAATGTTTAACGTTTGCAGTTTTAAGTAAATCATCTTTCTTCTGCTGTGCTTTCTTGGCATAATATTTTTCCTTGTCAGCTTCAACATATTTCAAGTTTAAAATATAATCGTCTGCAAGATTATTAGTAAACGAAAATTTTATTTTTTCAATCCTATCTTCAAAATCAACAGTGATAATATATACTTGCCAATTAGCTTCAATATTTTCCCATTTACCGTTTTTGAAAACTTCTATACTTGAGATAGCAGAAATATTATGAACGTGAGATGATAAAACTAACTTGTACTTAGTTATCGTAATATCGTCATCTTGCGTAATTGTGAAACAGTCACCATTTTCTTCATATATGCCTTTTGAAAAACTATTAAATATAAATGATGAGCCAATTCCATAAGTTTTTGTTAAAATATATTTTTGATACTTATCCATAATTTTACCGCCTTTACTTCATATTGCAGATATAGTCTATGCAATATCCGATTTCGTCTATCGAAAGAGTTTCTTTCGTTTTTTCAGAGTGAACGATACTGTTCCTGCATGTGCGTAATTTTTGAAGGTACTTAACGAATTTCGCTTCTTGATTATATCCCCAGCCGTCATCTTCCTGACCGTAAGCATTGCAGTATTGATTAAGCATTTCAGAAAAGTCACCCTCATAGTGGTAAGTGCTACGTAAAATGGCTTCTAACCGTACACAGAGCTTTACTATTACTATTTCAGCATTACCTTTTGCAAGTTCTTTATTGAAAAATTCTTTGGTTAAGTCGGCAATGGTTTTATTTTTTTCCAATTCGTATGAAATATCAGAAATGACTTGTTGCTTATATGCTAAGAGATATTCCATTATGTTTTCTATGTTCAGTCTATAATTATCAAGTTTTTTATCTCTTAACATAAAAGTTTTATTATTGTTAAAAGGATAACCTTGATAGTTTAACTTAAAAATTTTTAATAGTTCAGTTTTGATTTTTTCAGCATCTGATTTAATAACATAGTCGGCAATTTGATTTAAATTATTATCAACAGCATATTCAAACAGTTTTCTCCAATTCCTATCGTTAACCAAACCATATAGCATTTCAATTTGATGAATAGGATAATCGTTTAATGCTTTCTTTATTAAATCTAAATTTTTGGTGGCAAGCAATTCATCAGTATTTAAAATTCCGTAGTGAACACACGACAGGACAGTTTTCTCGGTTTCGCATAAATCCTTATTATGTCTGATTTTTGCCTGCTCAAAAACATCATCTTCAACTTTTACTTTTGTATGCTGATTTAGCTTTCTTGCAAGCTCATAATCTTCATTATTAATTGCGGATAAAACCGTATCTGTCAAAATATTAATATAATAATTTGTCCTACTCAGTTGTTGTAGCCCTTGATTAGTCCAATACTCGTCGCAACGATTATCTTTTCTGATTTTATCGGCTTTTTCTAAATAAATATTGTTGCTTATGATTACCTTTTCTAATAACTTTTCAAATAATTTTTTATT
>JBJEVA010000063.1:0-4346 GCA_051884115.1 Candidatus Coproplasma sp.
AAACAATTCGATAATTATCTGAACCTTTTATTAACTCTGAATAGCCATAATAGATTGGGGATAATTTAGTAAATTCACTCTCACAGTAATTATCAAATAAACGATCCCTAATTTCATTATTTTTTGCAAATTCTTTATGAAATTTTAAACCTAAAATTTTTTTTAACGTTTCAATCCTATCATTGATAAAAATGATATTTAAAAATCTTGGAAGATTCTTTATTATTTGAATAACACTTCTTTTCTTTTTATATCGTATTAATTCATAATCTATAGGCAACTCATCCAAAAACTTTGTAAAAGCAACAGTTTGCAACATGCTACCATAATTTTTATTTTGATATTTTATACAAAGCCCAACTTTTTTCACAACTGAATCCTCTTTTAATTAATACCCCTGACTTTCCACATCAGCATTTACAATCTCTTCACCAGTTTTATCTTTGAGCTGTTCTTGAGATGCCGCGCTTAAACCGTTGTTGATGACACAGTTCATATCGCAAGTAGAGCAATTATCAAGCTGTTCTTTTGTAACCTTTCCGTCACGATAGTCACGAACAATCTTGTTCTCGTACATACTATACTTCTTCTTTTTGAAGAACCTGAAGAACTTATGACGGATTACCCACCACATGGGCTTCCAGATATACTTGTGCATTGCAGGGGAAACCGAACCTATCATCCAGCAATCTCTGTCGCAACAACGAACCTTTTTACGCACTTCTTCTGCCTGTTCGCTATTCCAAAGCTCATCCCAGGTCTGAGTGTTAAGGTTACCCATAACCTCTTTATCCTTCGTTCCGTTACAAGGCATAACGTCGCCGTAGGGGTCGATAAAGAAAGTATCGAAGCTCATATCACAGGGAAGTAAACGCTTTTGTCCGTAGATATAATTGATTAAACCGTGATTGAAATATGCTCTGAACCATTTTTTAGGGCTGTTGGTGTTAAGCAGTTCGTTGATTAAATCTTCGAAGTTCTGCGCAACCATAGGGCGGTCGTGAATAATATTTTTAGCCTCAACGAAATAGAATGAGTTGTGAAGAGAAGCCGTTGCAAATTCCATACCCAATTCCTCACTCTTTTTATAAAGGGGGACTAAGTCGGGTGCGTTCTTGTCCTGAACGGTCATACCGAAACCAACGTCTTTCATACCCATACCGACAAGAGTTTTAAGCGTAGTATATCCACGATTGAATCCGTCGTTTAGTCCACGAATTTCGTTGTTGGTCTGTTCCAATCCCTCGATAGAAATACGGATGCCTATTTGAGGGAATTCCTTACATAAATCCACGATTCTGTCCGTAAAGAAACCGTTAGTTGAAATTACGATTCTATCGCTCTTTTTATAGAGTTCACGAACAATATCTTTTAAGTCGGTACGAATAAAGGGTTCACCACCGGTGATGTTGGTGAAGTACATCTTAGGAAGTTTTTTTATCGTTTCAACTGAAATTTCTTCTTCAGGTTTTGAAGGTGCTTTATATCTGTTGCACATTGTACAACGTGCATTACATCTGTAAGTTACTATAACCGTTCCGTTTAATTTTTTTTCTGCCATAAAATTTACTCCTTTATCAATACACCTTCTATTAATTTTTGATAAAATGTCCCAGAATCAGAAAACGAAGTTTTCCAAGTAAGTTTAAACAATGCCGTATCTTTTGATAGATCTTCCCAAATATCCGAATTAAAAGATTCTCCAAGTAATGTACATAAATCATCACATCTTGGATTATTTACAACTATTTGGCTAAACGCTTCTGCAATTCTTACGTCATGTCGCTGTGCTAACACAATCATGTAATCCTGCGTTAAATAATCTATTAGATTGTCATTTGTTTCCCAATAATGCAGAAAAAAGTCACGAATAGTAGCAAATATCCATCTTTTTTCATAAGCACAATGTAAAGAATAAGTAGCAAAATAACCTTGAGCTACACTACAATGCAAATAATCGGGTCTCTTTATCGACCATATGGGGAATTCAAAATAAGATTCTATTTCAGGTTTTATACAGAACAAAGTTGCATCTAACCATAGTCCACCATGTTCTGCCAATAATGATAATCTCAAAATATCGGACATATGCGTCCTTGATATTATTCCTTGTTTCTTTTTCTCTTCAACCCATTCGGGAATATGAACGTACTCCTTATAGTTCTCTTCCGTAATAATAACGACAGGGTGATTGCCCGCATTTTTCCGAATAGAATTAACGCAAGCCTTTACAATTTCAGGAGCATTTTCAAGACCTTGCCACCAACAAATCCAAATATTATGACTGTAGTCAGGATTACCTTCAAGTATAGGTCTATCAAAATCATATGAGGATAAATATTCCGAAAAAGTCTTTTCAAAATATTCCATCATTGTATTATGTTTTTTTACTAACCTTTTTTTTGCTGAAGAACTTTCCCGATATCCATTACGTACCATTTTTTGAATATCTATTTTCGCAATAAAAGTATTTACTGCTTTAGAAAATGATGTGACTTTAGCAATTTTTTTTGTAGCTACAATTTCCTCTGTAGTCCTTTTTACTATTCTCTTTAATTTCATAGCTAATATTATTTAATCTGTTATTTAAACGCTGTTAGAAATGTTTACAACCCATTAAATCTATTAAATTAATTCTTTGATTTTATCTATATACTGTTCAGGGTTGAAAAGCGATTGCGCTCTGTTGAGCGAGTCGGCACACATTGCCGAATACTCCTCTTGAGATAATGCAGTGATTTTTTTCAAGTCTTCCGCAAGCTCTTCCTTTGTTTTAAAGATATATCCGTTTTTACCATCTTCAACAAGTTCGGGAAGTCCGCCAAGATTTGAAACTATAAGAGGTTTTCCGAGAGCCATAGCTTCCATTGCACTGTAAGGTCCGTTCTCATACCATTCGGAAGGAAGTACCACGCAACGAGCATTCTTAATGTAGTTAGTGAGCGCCTGACCTTTCTGGAATCCCTTAAACTCTACGTTAGCAAAATCATTTGCATATTCATGAAGTTCCGCCTCAATAGGCCCCGTACCTAAAACAACAAGTCTTACGTTTGCCTGAACGCTTGCGTCAATCAAAGTTTTAACGCCCTTTTCAGGAGAAAGCCTGCCGAAATAGAGAATGTACCCATCGTCGTGGTCGTTACATTCGTAAACCGTATCGAGAGGCAGAGGATTACGCAAACAAATAATAGGTGATTTTGTGAAGTTTCCGCTCTTTAATTTATCTGCATAAAACTGCGAAGGACAGATAAACGTATCGACTTTATTATACCAGCCCTTTTTCTTGATTTTCTTTGCCTCGTAAGTTGACAAATAACTCATCAACGTAGAGCCGTGAATACACTTATTCTTTTTACAATTGTTGAAGTTTCCGTCAAGACACTTTTCACAGATTTGTCCCTTCCCGTCAAGCATTGTATATGCGGGGCAAACGGTAATCAAATCGTGCATTGTCCAGAGAATCTTAATGTTGGGATTATAATCCTTTATAGCATCTATAACCGAACATGTAATCTGCTTATGAACAAGATTTAAAATTACAACGTCGGGATTTTCTTTTTTGAGAAGCTCAGTCATTTTGCCGTAAGCCTCTTTGGAATATGCGATATGCAAAACCATTTTCAGTTTACTCTTTATTCCACCGTTTACACCAACGTTAGAAACAAAATAAGGTGACTGATAACAAGGTTCGTTTTCCGCATCGTGCATCGCAAAAAACACCACTTCATCTCCTCTTGCTTTAAATGCTTCAGCAAGCGTGAAATAATAGCGTTCTGACCCGCCTTTCATATAGTGAAACTTATTTACTAATAAAACTTTCATTACCTTTTATAAATCTCCAGAGTTTGGTCGGTTACTTCGTCCCACGTGTAAGGAACAACCGAATTAACGTGTGTTGTTAAATTTAAATTAATAATCTTTTTTATCTGGTGACGGAGCCTGTCAACGTCGCCACGGCGGAATACAAAGCAGTCTTCGTTGATTACTTCGGTATTTTCCGGAATGTCCGACACGAGGCAGATATTGCCGTATGAAAGCGCCTCTAAAAGGCTCATAGGCATACCCTCGATATCCGAAGGCAGGACGTACAGGTATGAGTTGGAATAAAGTTCCTGCAATTCCTGACCTTGAACAAATCCCGTCATAATGATCGATTCGTCGCCTTTTACACTTTCACAGATGCTTTCAAAGTATTCGTCCGAGTGAGAAGAACCGCCTGCAATTACAAGCTTTTTATCCGTACCCGTCTGTTCCACCACCTTTTTCCAAGCCTCGATAAGGTAGTGCAAACCCTTTTCGGGAACGATTCTCGCAAGGAATAAAATATAACTGTCCTTAACTAAACC
>JBJEVA010000064.1:0-4118 GCA_051884115.1 Candidatus Coproplasma sp.
AAGGCAGAATGTTGGAAGATATAGTCTTGCTTGAAACAAAGCTTGCTAACCCTAACAAACGAGTTTTTAAGCTACAATTCAGCAACGGTGAATTTGATATGGTTGTTTTCGATCCGATAAACGGCGGAGCCGAGATATACGAAATTAAGTACAGCCAGGAAGCTGATACGCATCAGGTGCGGCATCTTATTGACGAGGAGAAATGCACCAAAACACAATACCGTTTCGGCACAATCACCAAGAAGGCGGTACTTTATCGTGGTGCCAGCAAGACGATTGACGGCATTCAATACCAAAACGTCGAGGAGTATCTTAAGAGTTTGTAAGAATTATGCAATACTACTACCAGAGTTAATTTTAAAGAAAGGTTAGATTTCAGAAATTGGAAAAGAGAATAGCGGCGGGCGTTAATAAACGTCCGCCGTTGCCTTTTCGCCAAGTAGTTGTCTAAAAAAAATTATATTTTTTATAAAAAATTTTTTAAATATGACAGAGTTGTCGTATTTACTATGTTAAGATAATTTGCGAGAGATACTAACTTTTACTAAAAAGCTCTACGAGGTGTAATTATATGGATACTTTATTTGATTTTGCTGAACAGAACAATACTCCTATTGAAGGTTCTCGAAAATTGGATATTGTCCAAATGGAATTCATTGGTGCAAACAGAATGTCGTGGGAAGAGTTATTTGAAGGCTTTGACGACATTAAAGTTATCACATTCTCTTCAGGTATACAATTTGTTTTTAAGTTGTTGTCAAAATTTAAAACGGGCGAAATCATTTTTGGTTGTGAGGATATTATTTCTTTTAAGGCACAGGAAATAATGGTGTTCCAAATTAAACTAATCGAAAAGTTACAAGCTCAAATCCCTGACAGGATTAAATCCGGGGTTATAAAAGGAGATTTTAAATTCTACGCAGCACACGGAAAGTTATCGCATGAGAAAATATATCTTTTGAACGCTGATGATGGACGTAGACGTGTTGTCTATGGCTCAGCGAATATGTCCTCGCAGGCGTTTGAAGGAAGACAACGTGAAAATATTGGCTATTTTGACGGTGAACGTGCCTATGAATACTTTTTAGATGTATATAATTCATTGCGTGATGAGAGTACGGGGAATATTAGTCAAAAGGCTTTAGAAACATCTACTCTTGAAGAAAATTTAGATGAATTACCTATTGCAAAGGTTGTTGCGGTCAAAAAGGTATTGACACTTGAACCGGTACAGGAAAATACCGAAGAAGTACAATATATTTTCGATGTGAATAATCTTGCAAAAAAACTGACACCCCATTCACCAAAGGCAGAGAAAGGGGGTAAAGTTTTGCTTTCACCAGAAATAATTGTCCGTATGAATAGTAAGGTGGTTCAAGGGAATGTGCAAGAAAAAGAAATGCGTTCCGAATATCCTGAACTAATAGTTAATGTGGATGCAAAACAAGTGACATTAAATGGGAAGGAACTTGATTTAAAACCTGAAGCTTGTGATATAGAAAGAGATGTTGAACTATTTTTAAGATATATGGAAGGGTTTAGTAGCTTCCATGGTGATTATCAGGGTATGCAATATCGGTATTATGAATTTGCAAACTGGTTCTTTGCTTCCCCGTTTATGAGCATAATGCGAGATATGGCAACCAGAACCAACCGCAATACCCTGCCTTATCCTGTATACGGACTTTTATACGGAAAAAGTAAAGCAGGAAAAACGAGTTTTTTGGAAACAATATTAAAGATGATGATAGGGCAGAAACCAAAGCTACAGGCTGTCGAGTTTACTCGTACAACCATTGATAACTTAAAAAAGGTAACTAAAGGTGCTCCTATTATTGTGGACGACTTAACCAATGCACGTTTTGGTCAACATGCTATTGAGACTATTAAAAATGATGGCTTTGGTGTTAATGAAGGGCTTATAAATTATCCTGCGGTGGTCATAAGTGCTAATGAGGATGTGAAAGCTGTTGCGCCTGAAGTTATTAGAAGGACTGTAATTTGTCGTGTAAGTGCAGGTTTAACAAATACCGAAGTTATGAAAAGCAATGCCGTCAGGACAACACAACAAAAAATTGGTACGGCTTTTTATCGTGAATACCTGCGAAGAATGCTTGAATGTGTTCCAACATTGATTGAGGAAATGAAGGATGACGAAATTGAGATGTCGCCTGACTTGTTGAGTTACTCATCAAAAATTTTATATGAAATCTTCAAAGAATTTGGAAATGAAATACCTGAGTATATAAGGGAGCTTTCACTGGAAGATTATTTCAGTGAACAAGTAACAGGGCAGAATACAATCACTATAATCCAAAATGCTTGGAGAGTAAATAAAAAAGCGTTCAGAATTGATAAACGGAATAATGAATTGAGGTACAATGCGGGGCAAACCTATGATGCGGAAAGATTTATGAAAGAACTACCTGAAACTCTTGAAGCGAGAAGGTCAAACGAGTGGGTTATTATGCTTCTTGACAAAGCAAAGGAGTTTTTCGGTATTGATTTTAAGAAAGGGCTTTTCAAATAATATCACAGCAGAGGGCAAAATGAAACCGCTACTATGTGGTGTGAAATACCATAATTATTTGACCTATGTATTGACCTTCTCTTTCAAATCAACTATAATAATAGGGATAAAATAGGGTTATTGTACTATTGTACAATAAAAAATCCAACTAAGGAGAAATAATATGGCAAACGAGAACTATGTTTGGGTAGATTTTTATTCCGCTTTTGCTGATAAGCTATTGACTTTTGAGAATGATAGAAAGATGTTGTTGGATAAACTTATCAATGTTTATCGTAGCTTAGGAATGAAATTCCAAAAATTAGAGCGTGATGACTCTATTGTTGATATAGATCCTTTTACTGTGTTCGGGATGTTTAATAAAGGCATTTCCGAAGCAAATAGAGTTGCCATAATAAGAGCGTTTGCTAAAGAGTTTGGGATAGATAGTTCTATTGAAATTCCTACGGTATTTTATGGAATACCTGTTCTAAATAACTTAAAGGCTGTATTTTTCGGTTGGAAGCGTCCTTCTACGGATATAGATAATCTTTGGATGTTGTTTAAAACGGCACTGCAGTATGCAGATGCGGTAGATAAGTCTGCAATTAAAAAGTCTTTTGTTGACATTTATAACAAGGTTATAAAACAAAGCTGTATCAAGTGGAATATTACTATGGGCTTGTATTGGATACGCCCTAACACATTTTTAAATCTTGATTCTAGAACGAGATGGTTTATCAGTAACTATTGCTCTGATTTAGTAAATGGAAACGTAAAGGCGTTAAAAAACGTTCCTGACGGAGATAGCTATTTGTCTTTGTGTGGACTGGTTGTTGATAAACTTAGTACAAGTAATTATTCATATAAGAGTTTGACGTCATTATCTTATGCTGCCTTTGAAGAGTCGGAAAGAGTTAATCAAGAAAATAGAAAACTATCGGAAGAAGATTCGGTTATGGTTGAAGAGGGGACAAACGGCGTTCGCTATTGGTTATATGCTGCCGGTCAGGGTTGCTGTAAATGGGATGAGTTCCATAAAGCAGGAATAATGGCAATTGGCTGGGGTGAAATAGGAGATCTAAGCTTATTTACAAGTAAAGAGCAAATAAAAGCTACAATGAAGAAGGTTTATAATCAACCTGACCGATCATTCAAAAATGATGCTTGTGCCACTTGGGAATTTGCAAAAGAAATGAAAGTTGGCGACATAATATTTGTTAAACGAGGAGCTTCCCAAATAGTAGGGCGTGGCGTTGTTGAGTCTGATTATATTTATGATGATACTCAGCCGGATCATTATTATAACGTCAGAAAGGTTAGGTGGACACATAAAGGTGAGTGGGGACATCCTTGGCATCGGATAGTATTAAAAACATTAACAGAAATAACTATATATACCGAATACGTTAAAAAATTGAACGCTTTGTTTGAAACAGGAGATGACACTGGACTTGAAGAGAAAGAAATTGTTTATCCGAAATATGAAGCTGAAGATTTTTTGAATGATGTCTATATGTCCGAGGAGGATTATACAACGCTTGTTGAACTCATATCAGAAAAGCAGAATATAGTTTTGCAGGGAGCTCCAGGAGTTGGTAAAACCTAT
>JBJEVA010000065.1:0-4106 GCA_051884115.1 Candidatus Coproplasma sp.
GGATTAACGGCTGCGTCGGGTATAGACGCGGTAACCCACGCACTCGAAGCAATAGCTTCTATGATGGCTACAGATTACACCGACGGACTTGCAAAGCAAGCGTTAAAGGTAATATTTGAATATCTTCCCCGTGCATACGATAACGGGCAGACCGATTACGTTGCAAGGGAGAAGATGGCTAATGCCGCAACTATGGCAGGTATGGCATTTGCCAATGCTTTCCTCGGAGTTTGCCATTCTATGGCGCATAAGTTGGGTGCGTTCCATCACCTTCCTCACGGCGTTGCTAACGCTTTGATGATTGACGAGGTTATCCGTTTTAATTCTGCTGAAGTTCCTGTAAAAATGGGTACTTTCCCTCAGTATGACCACCCCAAGACTTTAAGGCGTTACGCTGAAGTTGCCGAATATTTGGGACTTGGAGGAAAGACTGACGAAGAAAAGGTTGAAAATCTTATAAAAGCTATTGACGAACTTAAGGAAAAGGTAGGCATTAAAAAGACAATTAAGGAATACAACGTTGACGAAGAGTACTTCCTTGAACGCCTTGACGAAATGACGGAACAGGCTTTCGACGACCAGTGTACGGGTGCAAATCCCCGCTATCCGTTGATGAGCGAAATCAAGCAAATGTATCTTAACGCATATTACGGCGCAAAAAAATAAGATAAGGGAGGAAATTATATATGGATAAAAAGACTTTGATTACAGACCGTTTAGATAAGCAAATGTATAAATCCGAAGAAGGTTTTATTAAAACATTCGGTTCAAGCTACACAAAAGCCGGTATTTTAAACGAAGCCTTAAATCAAGCAAGGGTAGAAGAAACCGACTTGAATATTCCTAAAATCAAGGCGATAGAAGTCGTTGACGGAAAGTGGTCGATTACAATGGACTACGTAGAGGGTACGACTTTGGCGGAGCTGATGGCGAAAAACCCCGATAAAGAGGACGAATATCTCGAACTGTTTATCGATTTACAGAGAACTGTTCTATCTAAACGCGTACCTATGCTCAACAAGCTTAAAGACAAAATGCAGTCAAGGATTAGTATGGCAAACTTAAGCGCAACTACCCGCTATGACCTGCATACTCGTCTTGATTCTCTGCCTAAGCACTATAACCTTTGCCACGGCGACTTCAACCCCAGCAACGTCATAATTACTAAGGACGGCACGCCCTATATTATCGACTGGGCGCACGCAACTCAAGGTAACGCTTCTGCAGACGTTGCAACAACTTACCTTCTGTTTTACCTTGAAGGCAAGGAACAGCTTGCAAACAAGTACTTAAAGCTCTATTGCGCTAAGAGCGATACTGCTATTCAGTACGTTCAGAAATGGATTCCCATAGTCGCCGCTTCCCGTCTCACCAAAGCAAAGGAGGAGGAAGACGAATTCCTCCGCAGATGGATAGACGTTGTCGATTATGAGTAAAAAACTAAAATTCGATTTTGGCATAAGTTTAGTCAGCCCTTCTAACTTTTGTGTAAAGTACAATGACGACGAAAAATTATTTTTCGGAGCAGTTGAAGGGTTTGACAGAACCGAGTCT
The DNA here is from genome assembly GCA_051884115.1 of Candidatus Coproplasma sp. Lineage (GTDB taxonomy): Bacteria > Bacillota > Clostridia > Christensenellales > Borkfalkiaceae > Coproplasma. The sequence continues at coordinate 1,555 of JBJEVA010000065.1, forward strand.
TTTATAACCGTTTCTGCCGATTTTAAGATGAGAGTTTTCTTCAGCCGTGAGACGGGTGTATTTTGCGGATTTGAATATTACTGTAATCCCGATACCGTAATAACGGATAGTATAAATCTCCCTTGCGTTAGCGACGGTAGCTTATATATCGATAGTAAACACTTAGATTATTATCCCGGTGCCGAAAACGTTATCTATAATCAACCGACTGCCGTCTATGATAAAAGCAGTAAATGTTTTCTTGTTAAGGATTCCGACGACGGCGAAACCTATTACCGCATATGCGAAAATTTAGTTGTTTCCCTTGATTTAAACGGTGAAATGACCGCCTTTTATATCTTAGGAAGCGACAGCGTACCTTTTTTCGATAAATAATATAAAGATTTTTTAATTTCGGTATTGAAAATTAAATAGCTTTATGTTAGAATAGTTATGTTAAAATGGATAGGTACGTGAGATTAGATTTATTTCATAAGGGTATTGATACCCACGCATACGATTTTTTCGGTTGTCATTGTACAAGCGAAGGTAACTATGTGTTCAGAGTCTGGGCTCCGCACGCTAAAAAAGTCAGCGTAGTCGGTGACTTTAATAATTTTAACGAGCAATCTGATTTTATGGTTCTGCTTCCCGATGAAGAGAGTTGGGAAGTGGAAGTTTCTGCACGTGAAGGCGACAGATATCAATTTTGTATTCAAACTTTTGACGGCAGAAAGCTTTTAAAATTCGACCCTTATGCATTCCGCTCCGATTTTCCTAACAGTAAATGTTCGGTTATTTGTACGGATATCGGGGTTACGCCACAGTTAGGATTTAAAGACGACGGCAAAAAGCCCGTAAATATTTACGAAGTAAATCTGCTCTCATGGAAAAGACATAAGGACGGCTCTTATTATACTTTTAAAGAGTTGGAAAAAACTCTTGTTCCTTACGTAAAGGAGATGGGCTATACCCACGTTGAGTTAATGCCTATAACCGAATATCCCTTCGACGGTTCCTGGGGATATCAGGTAACGGGATATTTCTGTGTTACGGCAAGGCTGGGAACTCCTTACGATTTTGCATCGCTTATATCGGCGTTCCATAAAGAAGGGATATGCGTTTATCTCGATTGGGTTCCCGCTCATTTCCCTAAAGACGAATTTGCTTTGTATGAGTTTGACGGTCAACCTCTTTACGAATGTCCGCTTTGGGACAGAATGGAACATAGCGGTTGGGGAACGAGAAAGTTTGATTACGGAAGAGGGGGAGTTGACAGCTTTCTTCTGTCGTCTGCTTCATATTTTATAAAAACATTCGGGATAGACGGTTTAAGGGTTGATGCGGTTGCCGCAATGCTTTATCTTGATTACGACCGTTCAAACGGTGCTTGGACGCCAAATATTTACGGCGATAACCGCAATCTCGAAGCAATAGAGTTCATTAAAAAATTTAACAACATAATTAAATCAGAGTTTCCTTTCACTGTAACGGTGGCAGAGGAATCTACGGCATTCAGCGGTATAACGACGCCGATAGATAAAGGAGGACTCGGATTTGACTATAAATGGAATATGGGTTGGATGAACGATACCCTGTTCTATTGTAGGCAAGACCCGCTTTACAGGCATTATCATCATCAGAAAATAACTTTTTCAATGATGTATTCCTTAAACGAGCGGTACGTTCTGCCCCTTTCTCACGACGAAGTCGTGCATGTAAAAGGCGCGATAGTCAATAAGATGCCCGGTGAGTACGCCGATAAATTTGCAACCGTAAGGGCGCTGTTAGGTTATATGTACGCACACCCCGGCAAAAAACTCAACTTCATGGGTTATGAAGTCGGTCAGTTTGCCGAGTGGAATTATAAAACGGGTATTGACTTTTTTCTTAAAAAATACGAAAAGCATAGACAGCTTTCTTCATACGTAAAAGCCTTAAATAAGTTTTATGCGGACACACCCGTTCTCTATACGATAGAAAACGATTGGACTGGGTTCGAATGGTTGGTTGTTGACGACGTAATTAACAACGTCCTTGTCTTTAACAGATACGACGGTATTGGCGGTTGCGTCATGGTGGTTATAAACTTTTCAGGCATAGACCAACCTAATTACACTTTCGGACAGCATAAAGGTACCTATAAGAAGGTTTTTGATTCCGATAGTTTAAGGTTTGGCGGAAACGGTAAAATGAAGAGGCGTTTTTATTCGACAAAAAATCGTAAAAGCCACGGCAAAGAGTATTCAATCACAATGGATATTCCTAAGCTGTCGTGTTTATATTTTATAAAAGAAAAATAAAAATTGGGGGATTAGAACAATGCTAAGAAAAAAAGAATGTGTCGCAATGTTGCTTGCAGGCGGACAGGGTTCAAGATTGTACGCTTTGACTAGCAACATAGCAAAACCTGCGGTTTCCTTCGGTGCGAAATACAGAATTATCGACTTTCCTCTGTCGAACTGTATTAACTCCGGAATTGATACGGTAGGCGTACTTACACAGTACCAGCCTCTCGTTCTCAACGAGTACGTAGGTAACGGTCAGCCGTGGGATTTAGATAGAACCTTCGG
>JBJEVA010000066.1:0-18085 GCA_051884115.1 Candidatus Coproplasma sp.
GAAGAGGGCGACGAAGTGCTTATACCCAAGCCCTATTGGCTTACCTATCCCGAAGTAGTTAAGTGTTGCGGAGGCGTTCCCGTATATATCTACGCAACCCCCCGTCACGGCTATAAGGTTACGGCTACGCAGATAGAGTCTATGATAACGCCTAAGACGAAGATGCTTATCTTCAACAGCCCCTGCAATCCCACGGGCGCCGTCTATACTGAAAGCGAAATTAAAGCCATTGCAGAAGTCTGCTTAAAGCACAACATAGTCGTTCTTTCGGACGAGATTTACGAAAAGCTTATCTACGGCGGAGAAACGCACTACTCGATTGCATCAGTCTCCCCCGAAATGAAGGAGATGACAATAGTTGTCAACGGTTGGTCTAAGTCCTATGCAATGACGGGTTGGCGTATCGGCTACCTTGCCGCGCCTAAGCACGTTGCAAAGGCAATCGCCTCCTTCCAGAGCCATTCGACTTCAAACGTAAACACGATGACGCAGTACGCGGCGATATCGGCACTCGAAGGCGACCAACAGCCTATGTACGATATGGTTAAGGCTTTCGGCGAAAGGCGTGCAAGAATGCTTGAAGAGCTTGATAAAATGAAACCTTTGGGCTTCGATTACGTTAAGCCCGACGGCGCGTTCTACGTAATGCTCCTTTGCTATAACTTCTACGGCAAGAGCTACGAGGGCAAAAAAATTAACGGCAGTATGGATTTGTGCGACGCGCTTTTAACCTACGAAAAGGTTGCCGCAACCCCCGGCGTATGCTTCGGCGACGACGATGCAATAAGACTTTCTTATGCGCTTTCTATGGAGGAAATGCTTGAAGGACTTAGGCGCATAGCCGATTTTGCAAAAAAGCTTAAATAATATAAAAAATATAATTTATTTTCACAAAAAGTATTGAAAATCCTTTTATTTATGATAGAATAGATATTAAGAAAAGTATTTTAAACTTTTAAGGAGGATTTCTTTACATGATTAAGATAATAAGCGGAGCAAAGGGTACCGGTAAGACAAAGCAGATTATTCAGCTTGCAAATTCAAACTCGGCAACCGCAAAGGGTTTAAGCGTATTCATCACCGATACCGACCGCTATGTTCACGACGTTGTGCGTGACGTAAGATTTATTAACGTCAGCGAATATCATATTGCAGGCGAAGAGTCGCTCTGCGGATTTATTATGGGCGTTATTGCAGGAAATTACGACATAGAATACGTCTATGTTGACGGCATTGCAAGAATAACCGGCAAGGACTTGAACGACCTTGCGGCAACCTTCTATATGCTTGAAAAAATATCTAATCAAAGCGGAATAGTAGTGACGTTGACGTGCAGTTGCGAAAAGGAAAATCTGCCCGACTTCATCGCTAAGTATTGCTAATTCATTTTGAGTTTTGCGTGCGCTACCGCTTTGTTGCGGTGGCGCATTTTTTAAACCGCAAATAAACTATACGAAAAAATATCTTTAATGGAGCAGACTATGTTATTTATAAGTACGAGAGGCGGAGAAAAAGTAACGGGAGCGCAGGCAATTGTAAAGGGTTTGTCGGACAACGGCGGGCTCTTCGTGCCTGAAACTTTCCCTAAGGTTACGGCGGAGGAGATGGACGAGTTGCTCTATATGAACTATCCCGAACGTGCCACAAAAATTCTTCACAAATATCTTGACGATTACGATGAGAAGGGTTTGCTCTCCGCATGTGAATCGGCTTATGCTAAGTTCGAGGGTCCCGACCCTGCACCCTTAGTTAAAATTGAGGACGGCACCTATATCCTCGAACTCTTCCACGGACCTACGTGTGCGTTCAAGGATATGGCGCTCACCGTTTTACCCTATCTTCTAAGAACGGGTTGTGATATGTGCGGAATTAAGGAACAGATTTTAGTCTTAGTTGCAACCTCGGGCGATACGGGTAAGGCCGCGTTAGAGGGCTTTAAGGACGCAAAGGGAATTAAGGTAATGGTGTTCTATCCCGACGACGGCGTTTCCTCTATGCAGAAATTGCAGATGTGTACTCAGGCAGGCGACAACGTAAACGTAGTGGCGGTTAAGGGCAACTTCGACGACTGCCAGACAGCCGTTAAAAACATCTTCAACAGCACTGAATATGCTGAAATTTTAAAAGAACATAACACCCGTCTATCCTCTGCAAACTCCATTAACTTCGGAAGACTTGCTCCTCAGATAGCTTATTACTTCTCTGCATATCTCGATTTGGTAACCGCAAAGCAGATTGAAATGGGTCAGGAGATAGATTTCTGCGTACCTACGGGTAACTTCGGCAATATCCTCGCCGCATACTATGCAAAGCAGATGGGCTTGCCCGTCAGAAGACTGCACTGCGCATCCAACTTGAACAACGTCTTAACCGACTTCCTTGCAAAGGGAAAGTACGACGTTCACAGAGAGTTCTATAAAACTATGTCCCCCTCAATGGATATCCTCGTTTCCTCCAACTTAGAGAGGCTTTTATTTGAGGTTTCGGGAAGAGACGCTTCGGTTACGGCAGAGCGTATGGCTAAGCTTAAAAACGAAGGCGTGTATGAAATTACCGAAGAGGAGAGGAAGAAGATTGCTTTAACCTTCGACGGCGGTTTTGCCAACGAGGACGAAGTGGTCGAAACTATTTACGACTTGTTCTGCGATACGGGCTACACCATGGACACCCACACGGGCTGTGCAATGAAGGTGGCAAACGATTGGCGCAAGAAGAATAAAAAGGATACTACGATGATGGTAGTAGTATCTACGGCAAACCCCTATAAGTTCCCTCAGGACGTACTCTATGCAGTAACAGGCAACGACGTAAGGGATAGCTTCAAGGGCATTAAGAGGCTTCACGCCGCAACGGCAATGGCAGTTCCTAAGAGCCTTGCAGGGCTTAAAGATAAGCCTCTCCGCTTCAAAACTTCGGTAACAAAGGATAAGATGTTTGAAGAAGTTTTAAAATTTGTTAAGTAAAATAAATTTAAAACCGCCTTTCGGGGCGGTTTTTTTATGCGGTAAATGCCGTAAATTTTAAAAATATAAATAAAGAGCAAATTGTGCGGTAAAATTTTTAAAATGGGTATGTACAAACTTATAAAGATGTGTTATAATCTTAAATAGAAAAGTTTATGCTTATTGCAAAACTTAAAAAAAGGGGAAAAGCTTATGGCTATTGCAGACCAGAAATTTATTACTATGGGCGAACTGCTACTCAGATTGTCGCCCCCCAATAACGAAAAAATCCGTTCCACCGACGAATTTAAAGTAACGTACGGCGGTGCGGAGGCAAACGTTGCGGCGTCGCTTGCCAATTTAGGCGTTGACAGTTCCTACTTCACCGTCGTACCCGATTCTTCAATCGGTAAGGCGGCGATAAGGTATCTGCGCTCTAACGATGTTCATTGCACGCCCTGCATAAAGGACGCTACGGGCAGAATGGGTATTTACTTCTTGGAGGAGGGCTTCGGCGTTCGTTCGAGTAAGGTTACGTACGATAGAAAGGATTCTGCCTTCTCTTTATACGATTTCTCTACAATCGACTTTAAGGAAAAGCTTAAAGGCTTTACTTGGCTTCATTTAAGCGGTATTACCCCCGCACTCTCAAAGAACTGCAGGGACCTTATTATGTATGCCTTAAAAGGGGCAAAAGAGCTTGGTATGACTGTATCTTTCGACTGTAACTACCGTTCCGCGCTGTGGGGCTGGCAGGAGGCGAGGGATTGCATAACAGAGTATCTTCCCTACGTTGACGTACTCTTCGGTATCGAACCTATCAATCTTCCCGGACCCGACGGAAAGGACTTAAAGGACGGTTTGAGTATGAACCCTTCCTACAAGGAACAGGACAGAATTTTCAGGGAACTGCATAAACGCTATAACTTCAAGGCAATCGGCAGGCACGTGCGCTACGTCCATTCCGGCAGTGAAAACAGCTTAAAGGCGTTTATGTGGTACGACGGAGAAACGTATGAAAGTAAGACGTTCCGCTTCTCTATTTTGGATAGGGTTGGCGGAGGAGACGCCTTTGCGAGCGGTATGATTTACGCTATGATGAGGGAAATGGCTCCCGACGATATCGTAAACTTTGCCGTAGCTTCTTCCGTAATCAAGCACACAATGCACGGCGACTTCAATATCACCGACGACGAAGAGAGCATTATTAAGCTTATGAACCAAAACTACGAAATTCAAAGGTAAGATTTGTAAATTAAATTTTAACGGCATAAGCTTAAATTCAGCAATTATCAGCAAAACAAAACACCGCAGTACGTCGTACTGCGGTGTAAATTTTTGTGTTTTGATTAGATTTCTACAACCGAGAGCTTATTCAACGTATAGATACGCGTACCTAAGTTGAAGGATAGAGGGGTCTGCATTTTGAGTAAAACGCTCCTCGTTGCGTTAAGGTCGTGGTTTTCAACCGACGCATACCAATAGACGGGGGAAGGACCTTTAAGCTCTGCCAATATGGAGAAGGTCACGGCGTTGTATCTTATATTCTTAGCAGGGAGGGGAGCGCCGTTTTCGTCGGTGCCTTGCTGTGAACCGTCAAAGAAAATGTAGTCGGTTACGGGGTTTCCGTTGCCGTCCGTAACGTTTTTCAATGCGTTTATAATAACCGCATCGCTTTCGCTGTTGAGTTCGGTTGTCGCCGAACATACCGCGTTACAAATCTGCGTTGCGCCGTTCTGGGGAGAGCATACGTTGAAAATATGCGTACCGCTCTTTGTGAATGAACGTGTGGCGGAGAAGAGTTGGCTGTTATCGAATACCGAATAACCTTCCTTAGTTGTAAGGCTTACCGCTTTCTTAGTTTCAGTATTGTCGGGGTTGGTCACCGTTTTAATATATGCCTGAGTGCAGTTGCGGTTATAATAGGTCGTATAATCTGCATTCAGCAATACGTACATATCGTCCGCCTTATCGGGGGTAATGTTTGCGGGAGCATAGTTAAAGACCTGTTGATAGGAATAAACGGGTTGAAGATTGTCGCCGGCAAGGCGGTATTTGCAAACAGTCGTGACCCTGTCGTTAAACTGTTTCTCCTCTTTTGTGCTTTTAAAGGTATAGGTACCTTTTATGTCAAGCATGGTTTCAAACACATAGACGAGTTCCTTAGCTTCGCCTTCGCCCGTTGCTTTATACTCATCGCAGGTGTCGGTTTTCCAATCGAACTCCTCCATATAGAACTCGGTTTTATAAGAACAGTTTGCCTTGTCGTAAGTTACGGAATAGGTTTCGTTAATGCCTTGCGTTAAATCAATCTCATAGGAAGCCACTTCCTTGTGGGTACGCCAGAAGTTGACCGTCTCGGCGTCTTTTTCAATGCCTACGGAGGTGTTTGTGTTCCAATTTGCCGTTGTGGAAGTCTTAGCCGACTTTTTTGTGGAACAGCCCGCAAAGGTAGCTAAACTGCCGATTGCCAATATTATTGCCAAAATTTTAGATGCGCATTTCATAATTCAAATTATAGCATATAATTTTTTGAATGTAAAAACTTTTGAACGATAAATCGCTAAAAAATCGATAAGTATGCGATATATATGTGCTATAATATAACTATGTTATATAATTATGTTTCGCCTAACTTACGTTCGGCACTCCAAAAGTTTAAAGAAATAGTTTCAGACCACTCCGAAAAGGACGGCTTAGAGGGCAAAAAGCTTGTGGTATTGTGCGAGGACAGATTATCACTCGTCGCTGAACGCGCCGTGTGCGAAGCTATCGGCGGTACGTTCTCCGTATCGGTATATACGCTTTCACGCTTTCTAAGCGCAGAGGCAGGCAGGCGCGACGACGTGCTTACAAGTCAGGGTTCCGCCATGGCTATAAGCAGGCTGATAGAAAAGAACAGGGGCAATTTACAACTTTTTAACAGGCTCTCCACGGCAGGGGCTTCACAGGACGTGTATGACACGATTGCCCTTTTATATTCTTCGCAGGTATCTCCCGACGATTTATCTAAAATTAAGGCGGAAGGCAATCTCCTTTCAAAAAAGCTCCACGACTTAGAGCTGTTGTATAGAGAGTACGTTAAATACCTTGAAGAAAATTGCGTTATGGATAGAAACGCATATCTTCGTCTTCTGCCCGACGTTATACGCAAATCAAAAAAAATTATGTCTGCAGACGTGCTTCTGCTCGGTTTTCAGGCTTTCACTTCCTCCGTTGCGCAGACGGTTAAAGCCTGTGTGGATTCGGCGGAAAACGTGTATGGCATATTCATCGGGGGAGCAGAGAGCAAGTACGTAAACGAAGCTTGGACGTCTTTCGAAAAAATTGCTACCGAAAAAAAAGAAAAATACGTAAGGGAGCTTTTACCCTCTCTATTGACTCCTTCGGCAGAACAGTTGAGAGAATACGTCTTTGAACCTGAAAGCTTTCACTCAGTACGTCCTCTTGACGTAAAAAAGGGTCAAATCAATATCTGCGAATGTCCCGACGAGGACGGCGAGTGCGAACTGTTTGCCTCGGCTGTGCTTAAATGCGTTAAAGAGGACAATATCCGCTACCGCGATATTTCGGTAATGCTCCCCGACTTAAATGCCTACCAACCCGTTTTAGAGAGGACGTTTGAAGAATACGGTATCCCCTATTATATAGATAGGCGCTATCCGCTGTCCTCTCACCCCATTTACGAATTTATAATAAACTTCTTAACTTGTGCCTTAGACGGCTGTCGGCAAGAGAGTGTAATTTCAGCGGTAAGTTCCCCCTTGTTTGTGTTTGAAAGTCAAAACGTCAGGGGTGATAAGGACCACTTTATTAACTACGTTCTTCGCGTTTTGACGGGCAGAAACGGGGTCAAAAAGGATATTAACCCCGACATATGCCTTAACGAATACATCGATATCGATAGCGTTAAGCGTGTTCGCTCTGCTTTTTTAGAGGGGATTAAAAAGCTACCTACAAGCAAATCCGACGGGCATACTTTTGCAGAAGGGATAAGGAGGCTGTTGGAATTTTTTGAAACGCAAAAACGCCTCGAAGAGATGGCGACGGAGGCTGAGGCAGAGGGATACGCGTCAATCGGCTCTATGTCGGCAAGGGCGTATGAGGAGGCGCTGTCGGTTATTGACGAGGCGGAAAAGCTCACCGCAGGCGAGGAGTATGAAGTACGCGACTTTATTAAAGTTTTGCGGAGCGGATTTTCGGCTATGCAGGTTTCTTTAATTCCGCCTAAGCAGGACGCGGTGTTTATAGGCGATTTGTCGGGTTGCGTAAATGCAGGAAGCAGGGTGTTGTTCGTGGGCGGACTTACGGGCTTAGTCCCCTCTTCATCGCAGGATACTGCCATATTAACCGACGGCGAATTGACTTCGCTTGAAAAGCTAAGCCTTGCCGTATCGCCTAAAATTTCACAGGTAAATCTGCGCATTAAGGAGACGATTGCGCTCAACTTATGTGCCTTTTCGGATAAATTATTCCTAACCTATCCTTTAAGAAGCGGTGGCGCGGAGAGCGGTTCGAGCGAAATAATTACGTATGCAAAACAGCTTTTCACTGTGGATGGAAATAAGCTTTTACCCGTTTCGTTGGGGGATATTACAGCGTCTAAGGATTATTATGCGTATTTCAATTGTCGCACCGCCCCTGCGTTAAGGCGTGTTGCAAGGTACGTTGCCGAGCCGTTTGGCGATTATGCAAGGGTTTCTGCAACCTACAAATTTTTAACTGAAAACGACGCGTCTAAGTTAAACTACTGTTTTCCCCGTAAAAAGTCAACTGTCGGCGATTTGAAGGAGCTTTACGGCGACAGCGTTTCACCCACCGATTTAGAGAATTATTTTAACTGCCCCTACCGTGCCTTTGCGGAACGCGGTTTAAAACTCTTTCCCCGTAAGGAAGGTTCGTTCAGCTCCCTCGATTCGGGTAACTTCATTCACGCCGTATTGCAGGAAACGGCTAAAAATATAAGTAGCTTTAAGGACGGAGACGACTGTAAAGCTACGGCGAGAAGGATTGCAGAAGAACTCTCTTCAAGACCCGAATACGCCTTCTCGGAGGACGATAAGCGGACGGAGTATGCCGTAAATTGTTTAATCGAAGAGTCTGTCGCTTTATCGGCTGTTGCCTACGAGCAGATAGAAAATTCCCGTTTCAAGGTAAAGGGGGTAGAAATGCCTTGTCGGCTCGATTTGGGCAACGGGTTGATTGTAAAAGGTAGGGTTGACCGTACGGACGAAAGCGACGAATACGTCAGGATAATAGACTATAAAACGGGTTCTATTGACGGTAAGCCTCAATCCTTTTATATGGGTGTGAAGCTACAGTTGCCCCTCTATCTGTATGCCGTTTCACAGGGTAAGAAGCCTGCCGGTGCCTACTACTTCCCCGCCAATATCGATTATTCTGATGAAAAAAACGAGTTTACGATGATAGGCTATATGGAAAGGAGCGACGAGGTTATACAGCGTTCGGACGTTTCGTGGGACGGCAAGGGCGTTTGCAGATACGTGGGCGCTTCGCTTACAGGCAAATCGGATAAGGTCATTGCGCAAGAGGATTTTAACGACTTCTTGTATTACGCATACTTAATCGCGCAAAAGGGTGCTAAGGAAATGACCGACGGGGAAATAACCCCCTCCCCCGTAGAGGGCGGTTGCAGTTACTGTTCGGTAAAGGGTTGTTGCGGTTACGACTCGGATACGGACGGAGTGAGGGAGATTAAAAAGTCGAATTGCCAAACTATTGCTAAGATAGCGCGTGAAAGCGGAGGAGGGGATAACTGAGATGAACATGACCGACGAACAGCGTGATACGGTAAGGGCAAGGGGTAAGGTTATGGTGTCGGCGTCTGCCGGTGCCGGTAAAACTACCGTAATGATTAAAAGACTTGCCGATATTTTAGTGCAGGACGAGAACGCCGATTTGGATAACGTTTTGTGCGTAACCTTTACTAAAAAGGCTTCCGGGCAGATGAAGGAAAAGCTTAGAAAGGAGCTAATCAAACGACTTGACGGAGCCGTCGGACAGACTAAGGAGAAGTTAAAATTACAGCTCAATAAGATAAATTCGGCTGATATAAGCACGATAGACTCTTTCTGCACACGCCTTGTTAAGACGTATTTTTACGAGTTGGGTACAGACGCCTCCTTTGAAGTTATGGGCGATAAAGCCGAAGTGACAAAGCTTAAGGCAAAGGCTATGGAAAATGTTTTCGACGGACTATATGCCGAGGGTAACGCCCAATTCTTAATGCTTTTAGAGAGGACTAAACGTAAGAGAAGCGACAACTCTTTAAGGGAACTTATCTCCTCCGCATACGACGTTGTGCGCATACGCCCCGACTATAAGGAGGTGTTAAAAAATTCATGTGTTAACACCTTTACGCAAGAGGGGTTTGAAAAAATATGCTCTAACTTAAAGCATTATATAGACGAAAAGTTTAAGGCTTTGGTTATGTCTATCGATAATTTTAAAGCCTACTTCCGCACTATAAAAAACGACGAAAGATATATAAAAGTGTTGGAAGATATGCAAATCACTCTGCAAACTTATATAGATTGCCCCGATTTGTTCGCCTTCCCCCAAAGCGTAACCGTCCTTAAAAAACCCAACGGCAAGAGTAACGAAGACGACATTTTTAAAGCTTTTAAAGATAAGATATCAAAGAAGTTCAGGGAATTGACAAAGTTAGGGGACAGGGAAGAGCATTACGCCCGTTTTATTTCGAGTGGGCAGACGGCTACAGCGTTCGTTGCGCTCTTAACGGCATTCGATGAGGCATATTCGGCGGTTAAGATGGCGGAGGGTAAGCTCGACTACAGCGATTTAGAGCAGTTCAGCCTTCACCTTTTAAAGGACTGTGCCGACGTAAAAGAGGCGGTTAATCAAAAATATAAATACGTATTCGTCGATGAATATCAGGACGTCAACCCCATTCAGGACGCGATTATCGATTTGGTTGCCGACGGCGATTTGTTCTGCGTGGGCGACGTTAAGCAGGCAATTTACAATTTCAGGGGAAGCCGTTCTAAGTTCTTCACCGAAAAGAGTAATAAGGTTAAAGAGGTGGGCAGTTACTTTATTCTGCCCGATAATTTCAGGAGTTCGGACAGCGTTATAGATTTTGTCAATTCGCTGTTCAATCAAGTGCTGAAACCGCCCGTAAGCGACGTCGATTATTCGGACGGACACGCTATGCGCAAGGGCGGGAAATATCCCCCTGAACATAAAGGCGTAGCTAAGTTCTGCTTTTTCGATAGCGAAAAGGAGAAAGAGGAGGCGGATAAGGTCTATTCGGTAAAGGGGGATAAGGCGTCTTGTAAAAGGTTTTCGCCGGAGGGGGAAGCTGTTTTAAAGGTTGTTAAGGAAGCGCTTCAAACAACCTATTACGATGCTGACGAGGAAAAGGAAGAACTTAGGGTTAAAAAGGTTCAGACGGGGGATATATGCGTTCTAACGCGTAAGCGCGATAACAAAAAGGTAGAGGAGATAATAAAGGCGCTCTCTTCCGAATACCCCGTTGAGGCTTCTGCCGAAGTCAATTTGTGCGAACGTGCGGAGATAGTCAAGCTCTTAGACGTTCTCTCCTATCTCGACAACGCCGAACAGGACGTGCCGTTAGCTTCCGCCCTGCTCTCCCCTATCGGCAAGTTAAACGAAAAGGAACTTGCGGACATCCGTCTTTACGGAGGTGATTTGCCCTTCCGTCAATGCGTAAAAAAGTATGCAAATGAAAAGACAGACCAAACCGCACAAAAGCTTAAAGATTTTTTTAAGGAAACGGAGAGATTAAGACTGCTTTCGGGAAGTATAGGCTCGGCAAAGCTCATAGACGAGATTATGGGCGGAGGCGGTTTTTCGGCAGAGTTTGCCACGGACACAAGGCAGTCCTATCTTAAAGCGTTGAAAAGAGAGGCTTTTTCTCCCACGGGCGAACTCTCGCTTAACGCCTTTCTTACTAAGATTAAGGCGGGGGCGGGGGATATCAAAGCGCCTTCGCAAGGCTCTTCGGGCAGTATAACCGTTATGACTATGCACGCCTCTAAGGGGCTTGAATTTCCCGTGGTAATCGTTGCGGATATCGCCAACACGTTTAAGGGTAAGGGGGGTAGTTATAAAATTCCGTACGACGACGAGTTGGGTTTTGCTCCGAGGTATTACGGCGACGATAGGACCTATAAAGATACGCTTTTCGGAATGCTCTGCAACGAACGGTTAAAGAGGGAAGAGCTTGCAAACGAGGCAAATCTCTTTTACGTCGCCTGCACAAGGGCTAAGTATGCGCTGTACGTGCTTTCGAGCAGAAAGCCCGCCTACGACCCCCAAACGGCTGTTACTGCAACCGATTACGTCTCTTTGGTGGATTTTGATAATCTTCAATTGCCCTGCGAATATATTGAACTTAACGACAATTCTTCAAACAAAAGAGGGGGTAATATACCTTCCTTTAATAACCCTGACGAGGAAACTTATCAAGCTATTAAGGATATTTCAGAGTATCAATACGGCTATGAGCTCGGCATAAAACTCCCTGTAAAGAGTTCGGCTTCACGCTTGATTTACGAGAGAGATAACGAGGAGAACGCCCTTCCCCTATTCGATGCCTCTGCCGAAAAGGACGGCGAAACCAATCCTCAAAAGGGTATAGCATACCACAGGTTTTTGGAGCTTTGCGATTTTAAAATAAAAGACTTAAAAGGCGTCTTAGATGAACTTAATATGTTTTTAGAGCAGGGGCTTATAACCCAAGAACAGAGGGATTTGCTTGACGTTAACACACTCTATTCCATACTCTCTATGCCCGTATTTGAAAGGACGAACGGTAAATCGCTTTTCAGGGAAAGGGAATTTTTGTGTAAGCTCCCCTCCTCCGATTATCTAAGGCTGAGGGAGGGCGTTTTAGGTGAAATAGAAGTGGGCGAAGACGACGGTAACGGCGTGATAGTTCAGGGTGCAATAGACCTTTTGTGCGTTAAAAGAAATAACGGAAAGGCAATCTCTGCCGATATCATAGACTATAAATTTTCAATCCATTCGGACGAATATTTAAGGCAAAAGTATGCGCCCCAGCTCGGTCTTTACAAAAGCGTTGTGTGCAAAATTTACGGGTTGGAAAAATCTTCGGTAACTACTACAATAGTCAATATTAAATCTTGCAGGCAGATAGAGATTGAAGTTTAAGCTACGTTCAAATATAACTTAAACATAGTTACGCTTTTACATTAAAATAACAATTTATACGACAATATAACCGCCTTATCGCAAAGTAGGGCGGTTATAATTTACCCGTATGGAAAACGTAATCCGATTCTTTGAAGCAATGCTATCTCTATTTAAAAGTACGAATTTCGCCCTGCTGATAGTGGTAACGCTATCGGCGTTCGTGCTGATTTTTATATCTTGCCTTTTGGCATGCGCAATTTCGCAAAGCGCACGCGCTCTCAAAAAGAAGCCGTTTATCTGGGTGGTCAATCTTTTCACCGCAATAATTCTCGCTGTGTTTTTATGCAAATTTGAAGTGGGAGAATCGGTTGCCGTAGCCTCTTTGTTTTGGTGCATAGGCGCGCTGTGCTACGGTGCGCTGTGCCTGTTTAAGGAAAAGAAAAAACAAGCTAAAAGGGAGGAGTACGTAAACGAGACTCCAACCGAAGTACGCCGACCCCCCGTTGCCGAAGAACGTACTCTGCCGTCCGTACCCAGCGGAGTAAGGCTCGACCATGCCTCCTTGATTGCCGATAAACTGCTTTTAAAGAATTTGGGCAGGGGGGATAGGCAGGAGTGTGAAAAAATCAAGACGACCTTAAATGTGTTAAAGGTCAAAGGAACCCTTACCCCACAGGAGGGCGATAACCTTAACGAGATGTTCAACTCCCTTTTAAAGCTTATGGCAAAGTACGATATTTAATCGCTTAGGCTAAGGCACGTACCAAAAAAATTTCAATAATTAAAGCATAGTATGGGGGTAATTTTTAGTTTACTCGCCTCCGCATACCGCGTTTATGAACATATTTTTAGCTATAAGCTCGCTCTGTGTGCGCGTGTCTTTTAAAATAACCGCGTCGCCGAAAGTGAGGTCGCAAAAGGGTAGTCTTTTGTTTCCGCATACGGCGCCCGTAATAACTCCGCCCTTTATTATGCAGTCGCACAAATTACCCAAAAATTTACCGTCTTGATTATAAACGGGTAGCCCCAACCTCAATCTAAAAGAATCTTTACTCTCTTTACCTAAATTTTCAAAAGTAACCACGTCGCCTGTTATATGGGAGTTTTTCGCATTTGCGAAGAACTCCTTTTCGTTTTCGTCAAAGCATATATAGCCGTCAATTGCTTTTTTATGACAGCTAACCGCAAATATTACACCCTGCTTTGCATTGTTTGTTGCAGTTATTTTTTTACCATAGAGTTGACTTATTTTCATTTTTTTATCTCCTTTTACACAATATCATATTAAGGTAAAAGACAGCCTATCACCCAAAAAAATAGCGTCTATTGTCGATTGCCTATATAAAGTTTAAGGGCAAGTAAAATAAATTTACAAAAAATATTTACATTTGTCTTGACAGGTGTAAAGGTTTTGTATATACTTTGTGTAAAGAAATGGTAAATCAAGGCACTCATATGACAAATTTGCAGTCTAAATACGATGTGGTTATAGTAGGAACGGGCGTTGCGGGGCTTAACTGTGCGTTAAACCTCCCCGAGGATAAGTCCGTCCTTGTAATCTGCAAAAAATCCCCCGAGCTTAGCGACAGCTATTTAGCCCAAGGCGGTATCTGCCGTCTTAGGGGGGAGGACGATTACGAAGAGTATTATAACGATACTATGCGTGCAGGGCATTACGAAAACAACCCCGACGCCGTTGAATGTATGATACGCTCATCTCAGGAAGTTATCGACGATTTAACTGATTTAGGAGTAGAGTTTGCAAGGGAGGCAGACGGTTCGCTCGCCTATACGAGAGAGGGTGGACACACCTCCCCCAGAATCTGCTTCCACGAGGACAGTACGGGCAGGGAAATAACCACCCGCCTTATGGAAAAGGTTCAATCGCTTAAAAACGTCACCTTTGCATTCAATACGACTATGCTCGATATAATGGAATTTAACGGTCAGTGCTACGGCATAGTGGCATACGACAACCGCTCAAAAACTCCATTTAAAGTTTTTGCCGACTATACGGTGCTTGCAACGGGAGGCATCGGCGGAGCGTTCGGCAACACCACAAATTACTCCGTTCTTACAGGCGACGCGCTTGCAATCTGTTTAAACCACGGCGTTGCGATAGACCATATAAATTACATTCAGGTCCACCCCACAACGCTCTATTCTAAAAAGAAGGGCAGGAGATTTTTAATCTCCGAATCGGTCAGGGGTGAAGGCGCACACCTTTTGGATAAGAACTTCAACCGCTTTACGGACGAACTTAAACCCCGTGACGTAGTGACAAAGGCAATCCTTGCCCAGATGGAAAAGGACGAAACCGACCACGTGCTTCTCGATATGCGTATGGTTGATAAGGAAGAGCTTTGCGGTCACTTCCCCTCTATTATTCAAAGGTGTAAGGAAGAGGGTTACGACGTATTTTCTCAACCCGTACCCGTCGTTCCTGCAATCCACTATTTTATGGGCGGAATAAGGAGCGATTTGGACGGCAGAACGACAATGCCGAGGCTATATGCCGTGGGTGAAACGTGTTGCAACGGCGTTCACGGTAAAAACCGCTTAGCTTCCAATTCGCTGTTAGAGAGCCTTTTGTTTGCAAAAAGAGCCGGTAAGGACATCTCGGCAAATTACGCCGTCGCAGACGGAAAGAACTTAAAGAAGGCAGGTGAGAGCGTTGCCTTAGAAAATTACGCCGACGCCAAAAAGATTTTAACAAAATACAAAAGACAGGTGCGCTCCGCCGTAAAAAAGGCTGAAAAGTTAGATAGCGCAAACAATACCCATAAAGGAGAAAACAACTGATGAACGAACTTACCGAAAAACTTATAATGGAAAGATTGATAAAAGAGGCTCTTGAAGAGGATATCGGCAACGAGGACGTTACCACAAACTCCATTATGCCTGAATACAAAAGGGGCAGAGTAAAGCTTATCTGTAAGCAGGACGGCGTTATCTGCGGACTTCACATCTTTGAAAGGACGTTTAAACTTTTGGACGAAAATATTTCGGTTGAAATTTTCGTTAAAGACGGCGACGAGGTTAAAAAGGGTCAGCGCCTTGCAATCGTTTCGGGCGATATCCGCGCACTATTATCCGGCGAAAGGGTTGCTTTAAACTACTTGCAGAGAATGAGCGGTATAGCAACATATACCCACAACGTTGCCTCCCTTTTAAAGGGCAGTAAGACAAAGCTTTTGGATACGAGAAAGACCACTCCCAATATGAGGGTATTTGAAAAGTATGCGGTAAGGGTAGGCGGAGGACATAACCACCGCTATAACCTCTCGGACGGAGTTCTTTTAAAGGACAACCACATAGGTGCCGCAGGCGGTGTAAAGAAAGCCGTAGAGATGGCAAGGGCATACGCGCCCTTCGTAAGAAAGATAGAAGTCGAGGTTGAAAACCTTGATATGTGTAAAGAGGCGTTAGAGGCAGGCGCCGACATAATTATGCTTGACAATATGTCCGTTGAAGATATGAAGAAAGCCGTAAAGATGATTGACGGAAAAGCTTTGACCGAGTGTAGCGGAAATATTACAATAGACAACGTAGCTTCCATTATAGAGGCAGGCGTTGACTTCGTATCTTCGGGTGCGCTCACACATTCCGCGCCTATCCTTGATTTATCCTTAAAGGAATTGCGTGCTGAAGAGGGGTTGTGATGAAGGCAAAAGAAAGGAGAGCGGAACTTCTATCGCTGATAGGCAACAGCTCCGCACCCGTAACGGCAAACTATTTAAGTGAAAAATTTTCCGTTTCCCGTCAGGTTATCGTGCAGGATATCGCCATATTAAGGGCGAACGGTTATAGCGTAATCTCCACAAACCGCGGTTACGTAACGGGTGGCGGAACGCGTGCGGAACGTGTGTTTAAATGCCGTCATACCCTTGACGAACTCGTAAAGGAGAGCGAGATAATCTTCTCTAACGGCGGAAGGGTGGAGGATATAACCGTAAATCACAGGGTATATGGCAAAATCTCCGCTAAATTAGAACTCTCCTCTTTAAGGCATGCGGAGGAGCTTTACCGTTCGCTTGTATCGGGTGCGTCTAAACCGCTTATGAGCGTAACCGACGGCTATCACTATCATACGGTAACGGCGGATTCGGACGAAAAGCTCAACAAAATAGAAGAGGATTTGCGTTCCGCAGGCTTTCTTATAGAGATATAACTAAGGAATATATCGGGTGTAATTTATAATTTTAAGGGTAGGTAGTTAAAAATTACCTACCTTATTTTATGACAAAAATCATCGAGTTTATTATAAGTTATTATAATAATTAAATAAGCTTTCGTGCTTTACACATTTAAACTACTGTGTTATAATATAAAAGGAATAGTATTAAAATCTGCACTGAATGTGTAGGGTTTGGTTTTTACTTTAAATTCAAGTTTCTTAATTTAGGGGGATTTATGAAGAAAAAATCTTTGATTGCAATTATTATGGCGCTTTCGTTTACGTTAAGCTCGGCATTCTTTGTCGGCTGTAACCTCAAAGGCGGACAACCTTCAAACAGCGGAGTTACGGACGGCGGTTCGACCGAGGGCGGTGGTTCAACCGAGGGCGGTGGCTCTACCGAGGGCGGTGGTTCAACCGAGGGCGGTGGTTCAACCGAGGGCGGTGGTTCGACCGAGGGCGGTGGTTCGACCGAGGGCGGTGGTTCAACCGAGGGCGGTGGCTCAACCGAAGGCGGTGGTTCAACCGAAGGCGGTGGTTCAACCGAAGGAGGTGGTTCTACCGAAGGCGGTGGCTCTACCGAAGGCGGAGGCTCTACCGAAGAGAACCCCGACGATGGCGACAAAACAATAAGCGTTAACGGAGTAAACCTTTCTGTTTCTACGCTGTCATTAACGGCAGGCGAAAGTGCAACCTTAACAGCAAACGTCACTCCCTCCGATGCAACCAATAAAAACGTAAGTTGGGTTTCCAATAATACCGCAGTTGCAACCGTAGAGGACGGCGTCGTTACGGCAAAGGCACAGGGTACGGCTGAAATTACCGTAACCACCGAGGACGGCGGTTATACCGCTAAATGTACAGTAACCGTCTCTGCGTTAGACACCACGGTTAAGGTCAACGGCGTAACCCTTTCAAAATCTTCCTTAACAATGACGGAAGGGGGCAGTGCGGACTTAACGGCAAACGTTTCGCCCTCCGACGCAACAAATAAAAAAGTAAGTTGGGCTTCAAGTAAAACCTCTGTTGCAACCGTTGACGCTAACGGCATTGTAACAGCGGTAGCTTCAGGTACGGCGGAAATTACCGTAACTACTGAGGACGGCGGTTATACCGATAAATGTATAGTAACCGTCAATTCCGCAACTCAGGGCGATTTAATTTTAACCTATTCCTATGCAGGCAACGAGTGTTCGGCTTTTGAGTGGGCGGAGGCAACTCCTGCAAACGCAAGCGTTAAATATAAGCTCACCACCGAAACCAACTATACCACTCTCGACAGTCAGCTTATCCGCTCTGCTTCAGCTTCGGGTTATGCCCGTGCGGATATAGTGGGGCTTAAGGGCGGAAAAACTTACGAGTTTGTAATCACCTCTTCTTCGGGTAAGACCGTCACAACTACTCTTGCAATCACCGCTTACGACCGTTCGGGCTATGCTCACTTCAATTACACTTCGGGCGTAGGCGCATATAACGACGACGGAACCCCCAAGTCCAACGCACAGATAATTTATGTGTCCGAGGCAACCAAGAACACCGTAACGGCAAAGCTCGGCAGTAAGACTTATACGGGTATAGTCAGCATTTTAGGCGGTCTTTCAAGTAGCAGTAATCCCGTAATAGTCAGGGTGCTCGACACGATTGGTGCCGCAACCTGGAATAAGATTGACTACAATGCCGATAAAAAGTACAACAGTCAGAATTTAATGCCTGCAAGCGTTGTTGTAGGTATTAACGGCAAACAGCTTCCCACCAACTCTAACACCTATCAGGCAGATTTAATCTCAGGCGGTTATAACACCTTAAA
>JBJEVA010000067.1:0-17649 GCA_051884115.1 Candidatus Coproplasma sp.
TTTTCCTTTAATTCGCTTAACAGGGCGAGGGCGATATCGTCCAAATCCAAGATATCATCGTTAAGACTGCCTACGTAGGCAAGCCTTACCGCAAGCTTTTGATTGACAAAGGAAGGGGGCGTTGTGCCGGGGGTATCCAACAGCTCCCACCCGTCGAGGCGCACCCACTGCTTACCGCGCGTTACGCCAGCCTTGTTGCCCGTCTGCGTACGTGCGCTACCGCTTATTAAATTTATAACCGTACTCTTGCCCGTGTTAGGCACTCCGCACACCATAAATCGGAAGGTACGCGAATAACCCTTTTGTTCGCTTGCCCTCTGCTTTTCGGCAATCAAAGAGGCAATTGCACCGCATATATCCCTCTTTGAACGGCTGTCAACGGCGTTAATACGCACACAGGGGCTACCGCTGTCTTTTATAATTTTAACAAAAGCTTCAGCTTTGCCGTCGGCAAGGTCGCCCTTGTTCAAAACGTAGAGTACGGGCTTAGAGCCGAACATTTTTTTAAGTTTTGGGTTGAAAGAAGATGCAGGGCAACGCGCGTCGAGCACGTAAATAATACCGTCGCAAAGGGCGGTATTCTCCTCCATCATTCTCATTGCCTTGGTCATATGACCGGGGAACCATTGTAGTAATCGCATATATCAAAACGTAGGCACATATGTGCCGTTCAATTAAAAACTTAAGCCGTCACCGCTATTTCGCGGTAACTGCTTTTGTATTGTCAGTCCTTCTTTAAAAGGTCGGGACGGCGTTCGGCAGTTAACTTTAAACTCTGCTCTCTGCGCCACTTATCTATCTGGGCGTGATTACCCGAAAGCAGTACCTCGGGAACGGCTTGCCCATTAAATATGGCGGGACGAGTATATTGAGGGTATTCCAAAAGTCCGTCCGAAAAGCTTTCGTCAATGAGCGACGCCGAAGAAATTACGCCGTCAACGTATCTTGCAACGCTGTCGCAGATGACCATTGCAGGCAGTTCTCCCCCCGTAAGCACGTAGTCGCCAATCGAAATTTCTTCATCTATATAATTGTCGAGTATTCGTTGGTCAACGCCCTCGTAATGACCGCATAGTATTAAAAGATTATCTAAGGAGGCGAGTTCGGACACCTTTTGCTGACAGAGCGTTTTACCCTTGGGCGAAACGTAAATTCTGTGCGCCGTCCTTTCGGGGTCAACGGCTTCTATACAGCTTGCAATGGGCTGAGGCATCATTACCATTCCCGCCCCACCGCCAAAGGGATAGTCGTCGCATTTAAGGTGCTTATCTTGGGAATAGTCGCGGATATTTACAATTTCTATCTGCAATTTTCCGTCGTCGCACGCCCTGCCGATTATACTTTCCTTTAAGGGGGCGAACATCTCGGGGAAGAGCGTAAGTAGGGTTATTTTCATTTTTCCTCCAACGCAACTTCCGAAAGCCTTGAAGAGTTCACGACTACCTTACCGCTTTCAACGTCAATACTTTCAATAACGCCCTCTGCGGAGGGGAATATAAGCCTACCCTTCTCCCTCTCGACCTCGTATATATCCGTCCTTGCAGGGGTTACGGAAGCTACCTTTCCTATGATATTGCCCTCCGTATCCTCTACCGAACAGCCTATCACGTCGGCAATATAGAACTTGCCTTCGGGGAGCTTAGGCGCGTCGTCGCGTTTAACCTCGACTTCCATTCCCCTAAGTAGCTCTGCGGAGTTTCTGTCGCACACACCGCTTAAAGATATGACGGCACAGTCACCGCCCATAGGGCGTGATTTTAACAGTTTATAGGCGTTACCCCCTATATATACCTTGGTGAACGCACTTAAATCTTCGGAAGAGTCGGTCATAGTCAACACCTTGACTTCACCCTTTATTCCCTGCGGTTTAACTATTTTTGCTACGGTTAAAAACTTTTCCATAATTTTTAAATAGGGGAGCCTTAGACTCCCCTTGTTTAACGTTTTAAGACATACGCTTACACGTATGTCAAATTAAATTTACCGAACGAAAGATAGGGAATTATTCACCCTTTTCCTTGATTTCGATTATATATTTCTTGCTGTCACGGGGAGTATAGGCGTTAACCAAAGTCCTTAAAGCCTTGGCAATCTTGCCCTGCTTACCTATAACTTTGCCCATATCGGTGGGGGCAAGGAGTACGTCAACCTCAACCGAGTTGTCCTTTTCCTCTACCTTATACTCAATCTCGTCCGTCTTTTCAGCAAATCTTTCGACGATATATTTGATTAACTGTAAAGTATCCATTATAAAATTCTCCTGACTGCTTTATGCATTATATGGGTTAAAGGGTAATTGCCCCCGTAATATCCCCAAGTTAAGCACAAATTTCGGAATTAAAATAGTTAAAAACTAATTACTTTTTCTTCTTGTTGTTGGTCTTGGGTGCGGAAAGCTTTGCGCTCTGCTCCATTGCGCCTACTTTTACAAGATAGCTTTTAACGGTTTCGGTGGGCTGAACACCCTTGGAAAGCCAATCCTTTGCCTTCTCTACGTCGATGTTGATTTCAGCAGGGTTCTTAAGCGTATCAACGTAACCGATTTTATCGATATATTCACCGCTACGTGCCTTTCTGGAATCGATTACGACAACCCTGTAAAAGGGACTCTTCTTATCGCCCATTCTTGTAAGTCTCATTTTAACTGCCATTGTATGTTTCTCCTTTTGCCTTTCGGCTATAAATATTTATTTTATTATTTTTTTAAATTAGTCACTATATATTTTGGTGGTGAAACCCTGTTTTTTAATCGCTGGGGACTCTGGGATTGCCACTCGTCAAGGCAAACTGCGCTTTAATGCCTTTGTTAAAACCAAAGGCAAACTTTGCTCCGTTGCCTCTCCTCTTCCCGCAAAATCTTTGCCAAGCAAATCTTTTGCGGGAGACCCTGTTATAGTCGTTCGCAATGACGACTTACCACCACATTAGGGTATGTCCCTCCGGAAAGAAACAAGCGAGAGCAGGAGCCTGCGGATTTGCCGATGGGAGTTTACTTTAAATGGTAAATGACCGAGGCTAAACGTAAAGGTTACACCCCAACTAAGTCCCTCGTTCAAGAAGCAAGCAAGACAAGGAGGACGAGGCTTTTCGACGGGGAGTTTACTAAATGCGTAAATGACCCGAGAAAAACACAGTCCGACACAGTATTGCGTAGCTTATTGGACGAGATATTATCGCGACGCATATACGCAGAGAAAAGAATTAAAAGGGAAGCCTACGCTTACCGCCCTTCAACTGCTTCATCAACACCTTAGTCTGCTCGTACTGCTTTAAGAGCTGATTTATCTCCTGCACGGTCGTGCCTGAACCTGATGCTATACGCTTTTTGCGTGACGAGTTGATGATTGCAGGGTCGTTTCTCTCGGCGGGAGTCATTGAAAGAATGATTGCTTTTGTACGCTCTATCCTCTTCTCGTCGATGTCGCCTTCCTTGATTTTCCCCGAAAGCCCGGGCATCATAGAGATTAGCGCCTGCGCTCCGCCCATCTTCTTCATGCTTTCAAATTGCGTTAAATAGTCCTCCAACGTGAAGGAATTTTCAAGCATCTTCTTCTGCATTTTCTTGGCTTCTTCGGCGGAAACCGCTTCCTGAGCCTTTTCGATAAGGGTGAGAACGTCGCCCATACCGAGTATTCTCGACGCCATTCTGTCGGGATAGAAGTATTCCAAATCGGTAGGCTTTTCGCCGACGCCTATGAACTTTATGGGCTTACCCGTAACGGCTTTTATCGAAAGGCACGCACCGCCCCTCGTATCGCCGTCGAGCTTGGTTAATACAATGCCCGTAACCTCCAACCTTTCGTTAAAGGTCTTGGCTACGTTTACGGCAACCTGACCCATCATAGAGTCAACGGTTAAAAGTATTTCGTCAACGCGAACAGCTTCTTTAATTTTTTCCAACTCCTGCATAAGCTGTTCATCTATTTCAAGGCGACCTGCGGTGTCGATTATTACCGTGTCGTAACCCATCGATTTGGCATACTCAATCGCCTGAGGAGCTGTTTTAACAGGGTCTTGCGTACCCTTGTCGAAAACTTCGACGCCTACGTTTTTGCCAACCACTTTAAGCTGTTCTATTGCCGCGGGACGATACACGTCGCAAGCAACCAACAAAGGCTTTTTGCCACCCTTTTTAAGTAGAAGCGCTAACTTTCCGCAAAGCGTAGTTTTACCGGCACCCTGCAAACCGCACATCATAATTACCGTGGGAGGGTTGGGAGCTATTGTAAGCTTTGCGTTTGAAGAACCCATTAAGGCAATCAACTCTTCGTTGACGATTTTAATAACCTGTTGAGAAGGATTTAAGCTCTCTAAAATCTTCTGTCCTAACGCCTTTTCGGAGACGTTGGCACAGAACTCCTTGGCGACCTTAATATTTACGTCTGCCTCTAAAAGAGCTACTCGCACTTCACGCATTGCCGTTTTTATTTCGAGTTCGGTCAACCTTCCGCGCTTAGTAAGCTTTGAAAATATATGGTTTAATCTTTCCGATAAAGATGAAAATAACGCCATTTATTTACCTAACTTTTTTAAATCCTCAGCGATTTCTTCGCCGTAATCCTTTTCTAAAATTTCCTTTAAATCCGCAATATCTTGGGCATATTCGGGGTGCAACTGCAAAAATTTATCCGCCCAACGATTAACGTCGGTCAAAATAATCGAAATATAATCGTCACCTGCGGAAAGCAGTTTATCGTGCCCGAGCTTCTCTTCATACTCTGCAAGCTCCTTCTTGCAGATGTTAAGACAATCGGAAACGCCCTGTCTGGATACGCCCTTCTGCTCTGCGATTTCCGAAACGGTTAAATCGAGATTGAAATACATATCGGTTATATCCTGCTGGGTGGGCGTTAACAGCGCCCCGTACAAATCCCACAAGCGCATAAACCTGAGTTTATCCATACCTTTGCCCCCTCGTACCTAAAGATTATATCCCTAAAATAATAAGTTTGTCAAGTAATTTCACTTGACATTTTTTCTCTTTTAAAGAGGTCATAAAGTTACAAACTTACATAATCTGTTAAAAATTATACCATTTGTTATGTTTAACACCACGAATAAGAAGTTGCGTTGACTAAAAGCAAAAACAATGATATTATAATTTAGATTTATAAGAGGGCAAATAGATGAGAAAGATTATAAACGGCATAGAATACGATACGCGTAAAGCTTGCATAGACAAAAAGTTCACATTCGGCACACCCGGCGACCCTGTCGGCTATGAAGAGACTTTATACATAACCGACGACGGAAGATATTTTATATACACCAACGGCGGAAATAAATCTAAGTACGTGAAAGAAGATATCGTAGCCATTGAACGCGAGAACGTAAAAGATTGGATTATGAGCCATTAAGCTAAATTTACGGCTTACCATAAAATAGTTTAGACCTTCCTTTTTTTAAGGAAGGCTTTTTTAATTTTTAAAAAAGTTGATTATTTTAAAGTAAGATATCGTAAAAATTGTTGCTATGATAAAATCTAAGTCCTATAATAAATATATAAATTTATAAAGGAGAAAAAAATATGTTACTCAACTATTTAGAAGGAACTGACCCTTCAACCGAGCCCCCTGTAACAGACACCTCGGCCACAGCTAACAAGAATATATTTGACGACTGGTTAGGTAAGTTGTTAGACACCACCACGGTGTGGGGTCAGATTACTATGGTTGCAATAAAGGTTATTATAGCACTTTTAATACTTTTAATATCGTTTGCAATCATAAATGCAGTTTGTAAATCAATTTACAAACGCCTTGACAAGAAACACGCAGACGCAACCCTTTCCAAAGTGGGTACTTCCACCGCAAGAATTGTACTGAAAGTTTTAGTCGTAATCTGTTTAATCGGTTTTGTAGGAATCGAAACGGCTTCTCTTTCAGCACTCATTGCCGCTGTAGGCGTCGGCTTCTCGATGGCGTTACAGGGAACGCTTTCTAACTTTGCAGGCGGTATCATAATTATTGTTATGCGCCCCTTCAAGCTTGGCGACTACATTGTATCTAACGGTCAGGAGGGTACTGTTGAAGATATAAAACTCTTCTATACAACCCTTGTAACCCCCGACAACAGAGTTGTTTCAATACCCAACGGTTCGCTTGCAAATAACGTGATTGTAAACAACACAGCAAAAGATACGAGAAGAATGGATTTAATCATTCAGGTTGCTTACGGTACGGACACAGATAAAGCAAAGGCTATTATTGCTAAGGTCTGCGAACAGAACGAACTTGTATTTAAGGACCCCGCTCCCTTTATCGAATTAAAGGAAATGAACGAAAGCTCACTTGACATAGTGGTTAGGGTATGGTGCAACAGACCCGATTATTGGACGGTTAACTTTGGGCTTATCGATTCCATTAAAAAGGCGTTAGACGCTAACGGAATTGAAATTCCCTTCAAGCAGATTGACGTTCATATCAACAACGTTACTCCTGCATTGCCTGCCCCTGCAAGCGAAGAGGTTAGCGAAAATTAAATTTATAAAACGTTAAACAGGTGCAGACGAGCCGTCTGCACCTGTTATTTATTTTAATTATTTTTCCTATTTTATTATTTGTTATTTATTCTTTATTCTTTATTCTTTATCTCAATTCATTAGTCGTCCGGGTCGATAATATCGGGTTCGGGTTCCTTAACGCCCTTATACAATACCTTTAATAAAATAGGGGTAAGCAAGGACGATACGAGAATGAGTAGCACCGTCATAATCATAAACTCACTGCCTAAGGCATTCGCCCCAAGCGACGTTGCCGTTACCGCCTGCGTAACAATGAGCGCGACTTCGCCCCTCGCCATCATTCCCACACCGCCTATGGCGCTTTCGCGAAGGTTGTATTTAAACGCCTTGCACACGGCACCGCAACCGATGATTTTACCGATAATACCCATAACCACGGCAAGCAATGCAAAGAGCAAAATCTCCGGCTTCATTCCGAGGAAGGATATAGAGCTTATACCTATGTTGGCAAAGAATACGGGGGCAAAGATGGAACGACTGCTTGCATCTACCTTTTCGTCTATATATACGCTCGCCCTGTGGTCGGTTGAAAGGGCTATGCCGGCAAGGAAAGCACCCGTAATATCGGCCACACCGAACACCTCTTCTGCAAGCCAACTGAAACCGAAGCATACTACTAAGGAATAAATGGAAAGCCTTATCTTAGAAGGCCAACGCTTATCCAACCATTTGAACACCTTAGAAACGCCGATACCCAACCCTACGGCAACGGCAAAGAAAGCGACTATCATTATTACCGTTCCGTAAGGAGTGGCTTTAAACGCATCGAATGCGTTCATTCCTTCGGGAACGGCATTGCCCGTCTTTGCAAAGCCCGTGACAACCGAAAGAAGCACGATGCCTATAACGTCGTCGATTACCGCGGCGGAAACTATGGTAGTGCCGAGCTTAGTACTTATCTTGCCCAATTCCTTTAATACCGAAACGGTAATTGCGACAGAGGTTGCGGTAAGGATAGTACCCACGAAGATGCACCTGTAAAGGTTGTGAACACCTAAGCCTATATTGCCAAAAGGCAGGGAGATTAAGAAACCGAGCGCAAGGGGGACGGCAACGCCTGCAAGAGCAACCAAGGCGCTTGCAAGTCCGGTATGCTTTAAGTCCTCCAAATTCGTCTCTAACCCCGCCCCGAACATTAAAAGCAGTACGCCTATTTTAGAGAAGGTGGCAAGACCGTCTTCGGTAGAGGCAATCTCGAACAGGGCGTAATAATCTTTGCCTTCAAAGCCGATAATCGCAAAACCGCACAAATCGCCGAAGATTGCAGGCCCTATCAAAATCCCTGCAATAATAAACCCCAGCACCTGAGGCAGACCGAAGTGCCTGAACAATAGTCCCAGCGACTTAGTGCTAAACAGTATTATGGCAAGTACCGCCACAAACCCTATCGGGTTGTTAACAGTAAACATTTTTTCACTTCCGTATCTCTTTTTTTATTGTCGCTATTATAGCAGTTTAATCATTAAATGGTAAGCGTTTTAACACACTTTTTATAAATATCATATAATATAATCAAGGCTTATAAAACGGCTAAATTATAATTATAAAAAAATTTTTAAAAAAAGTATTGACAACTCAAAAAAACGTGTTATACTATAATTGAAAAAAGAAAATAACTTACAAAAAGTGTTAGGTACCAACACAAATCAAGGAGTAAGCTATTATGATTTACAAGTAGCGCCGAAAGGCGGACACGGTTTAAATTAAAAATTTAATAGTTTCCACAAGGCAGACGAGCGGATAGCAATAGCGACCGCCCGAGGAACGTACCTGAATTAGTTTGCAAAGGAGTAAAAGTTATGAAAAGACTATTTTGCAACACTATCGAAGAAAAGGAAAGGTAAAGTCCGATGTACTATTCAACTTGCGGAATCTAATTTCCCGAACGGTTTTAATTTGTGGTGATGAAATAAGCTACATGGGTCATAACCCGACTCGCTGAGGCAACCGAGGGAAGGCGATTCCTATAATTAAAACTTAATAACAAAATTTCACCCCGTGCGACGTACTGCACGGGGTTATGTTTTACTTTTGATTTTAACAACAATTGCGTTTTTGCAAATGCTTTTGAGTTCCTCTCTGCTTTAATAATACACCGCAGAGCGCATTATTTTTTTTGGAGAACGGGTTGTTACTCCCCGTCTATTCCCCCCTCCAGCTCGTCTAAGGTTAGGCGGAAAGATGAAATAAACTTTTCAAAAAAGTACTCAACCTCCGGCATATTGCGTGAATGTAAGTCTGCCTCTATGCTCTTTTTAGCCTTATCAAACTCCGAATTTCCGCAACGCTGTTCTTCTAAACATTTAATGTATGCCGAAAGTCTATCCGCCGACTTAACTATTTTGTACTCATAGCTATCGGTATCGGGCTTAACGTATGCGCCTATCTCCCCCCTAAGCTCTTGGGGCAGGGTGTCTAAAAGCTTATCGCACGCCCTGTCCTCCAAGTCCTTATACGCACCGTGAATGGACTTGTTGAAATATTTTATAGGCGTAGGTAAATCGCCCGTCATAACCTCGCTACACTCGTGATATATTGCGTACATTGCACACTTTTCGGCATTTACCGAACCGCCGAACACCTTATTGTTTATTACCGCAAGGGCATGGGCAAGCATGGCAACCTGTTGGCTATGCTCCATTATGTTCTCCTCCCTTACGGAGCGCATAAGCGACCACCTTTTTATATATTTCATTCTGTCCATAAAGGCGTAAAAATTATAAGCCATACTCATTCTCCTTTTGCGCACGTGTGCGACAGAAATATTATAAAGTATTTTGTCGTAAAATTCAATTGACTTTATATATATTTTTAATTATAATTTATTCAACAAAAATTAAATAACCGTCGGGGGTGCCGTGGTTAAATAAACGTTAACTTTATTACACCTTTGACAAGATGCGAGCAGTTCAAGGCGCAGGAGTACCGACCGCAGGGAGCGTACACAGACGTACGTGACCAAGGTGGCACGGACTGCAACGCCGAAATGCGAAGTATATTGTCAAAGAAATAGTTAAAGTTGATAACCTTGGGCTGAGATTATACCCTTTGAATCCGCAACGTAATTGTTGAAGGACAGACAAAGAGCGATTTTTCTTGCGCTCCCCGAAATTTTTTAACGGGGAGCGTTATTTATTCTACGGCGGTTAAGGAGGTATTTTTAATGTTTTTCAACTCACTGTTGGCTTCCTCTTTATGGGGAAATATAACCAACTATTTCGCCAACTTCTCCGATACGACTAACACCTGCCGTACGGTATTTTTGTGGTTGGCGCTAATTTTGGCTGTTGCCTTTATCGTATGCAAATTTGCAGTTAAAAAGGATTATCAGCCCATCGTCAACAAAGTGTCGTTAATAGTAGCAATAGTCTTCTCCGTGGCAAGTATAGTAACGTTTGCGGTTTGCTCCTTCATTGAAGACGATATTGTTGCTATTACCTTCTATCCCCTTTTAGTATTTGTTATCTGCTGTATAATAGGCGGTTTAGCAATTGCAGTATTCCCCAAAAAGGCTGTAAAGATAGCCGTTGGGGCTACCATAGCAGGCGCACTTATCGCAGTGCTTGTATGTATGATAGTTTATTATGCATCGGGCGACGCTTCCGACCACAACTGGATAACCTTGGAAAAAGGAAGCGACATAGGTCTCTACGTTTCAGCTGTCATCGTAGCCGTAGCAATTATTGTAATTGCGTTCTTAGCTGACAAAAATAAACAGCCTTTCGACTCTAAAACAATCGCGTTTGCATCCATCTGCATTGCACTTTCTTTCGCCCTTTCCTACGTACGTATTTTAAAGATGCCTATGGGCGGTAGCATAACCCTTGCTTCCACCTTACCCATTATGCTGTTCTCGTTCATCTACGGCAGTCGCAAGGGAATACTTGCAGGTCTTATCTACGGTGCATTACAGGCAATTCAGGACCCTTGGATTTTACACCCTGCACAGTTCCTTTTGGACTACGGCGTAGCTTTTGCAGGCATTGGTCTTGCAGGTTGCATCAAGGATTTCGGATTGTTTAAAAACAACGTTCGCGCACAGTTTAGCTTAGGAGCAGTAATCGCAGGAGCATTCCGTTTCGTATCCCACTTCTTCTCCGGCGCTTTTGCATTCGGCTCGTACGGAGCATATTACGCAGAGGAATACGGCATTTCAGCCCTTAGCAATCCCTACGTATATAGCCTTGTATATCAGACAATGTACGTTATCCCCGATTTGCTTATCGTTATAATCGTAGGAGTAATCTTGTTCTCTTCTAAAAACTTTGTAAATCAGGTTGTTAAACGCTCTAACAAAAAGTCCGCCGTTCAGGAAGCTGATAAAACAGAAGAAAGCTCTGCCGAATAATTTTATATCAAAATAAATTTATCACGCAAAAAATTAAGGTCTGCCCTTTTAGGACAGACCTTTTTATTATATTTAAAATTCTAAAACAGCATACACACCGTTCCGCCGACAACGAGCGTTAAGCCTATGCCTGCCTTTAAAGACAGCTTTTCCTTGAACACTATGAACGAAAAAGCTATTGTAATTAAAATGCTTAATTTATCTATTGCGACGACCGCGCTTAACACTCCGTCGCGCATAGCCTTGTAGTAGCACAGCCAACTTGCCCCCGTAGCCAACCCCGACAAAAGGATAAATATAAGCTCCTTTTTGTCAATCTTTTTTATTGCGGTATGCTCCTTAGTGGCAAACACCATAATCCATGCCATAACAAGCACTACGCAAGTTCTTATAGCAGTGCCGAGGTTAGACTCTACCCCGTCGATACCGAGTTTACTTAAAATAGCCTGTGCGCTTGCAAATACCGCAGACAAAAGGGCATAGACTATCCAAGCCTTACTCTTCTTTTCCCCGTCGTCTTTTACCGCCTTTTTGGTAATCATAAGGAAGGTGCCGACGGCAATTAGGACAACGCCTACCCATTTAAATGCCGTAACCGCTTCCTGAAATATTATAAAGGAGAGCAAGAGGGTTAAGACGGTACTCGACTTATCTATCGGCACGACTTTATTCACGTCGCCGAGCTGTAACGCTTTAAAATAGCACAGCCAACTTGCCCCCGTAGCTATACCCGACAGTACCAAAAAAATCCAGCTCTTTGCATCGACCTGCACAATTGTCTTGTACGAACCGACAATCAACGCCATAACCCAGGCAAACAGCAGTACGACTATTGTGCGTATTGCGGTAGCAAGGTTTGACGGCGTATTTTTAATTCCGCATTTTGCAAGTATTGAAGTGACCGATGCGAAAAACGCCGATAAAAGGGCAAACACAACCCACATAAAAAAATCCCCGCCGAGCGACGGAGATAATTTTACTTATGTAACCCCATCGTTCAAGCATTAGCACCTTACCCTATTTGGGCAGGTTGCCGACGGCTTAGGGCTTGTCCCTGACCGTTCTCTCTATGGCAGTTATATTATATACCCTGTAATATACGATGGCAAGTTTTTAACGTAAAGTTTAAGTAAAATTATAGCCTTAACACCTTGCAAACTGCAAAACATCTACAAGCAGTGCAAAGGCGATTATTAAAAACAACCCTACGGTATGAATAACCGCCTCCACTTTACGGGGGACGGGTTTTTTGAACACCCACTCTATCAGGCAGAAGACGACCTTGCTTCCGTCTAAGGCGGGTATGGGTAAAAGGTTGAAGACAGCGAGATTGACCCCTATATATGAGGCAACCTGCAAAAAACTCTGAAGCCCCTGAGAGGCAATTTTGCCCGTGAGAGTGATTGTGGTTACGGGTCCGCCCATTGCCGATAAGCTTAAATTGCCCGTGATAAGTTCGCCCAACGCCTGAAAGATTGCGCCTGCCGTTTTAAACGAATAGGCAAACGCCCTGCCGAGCGTTGAAAAAAAGCCGAAGCGCACGTTTTGGGAAGAAACGCTCCAATATAAATTGCCGTCCTCAGCTAAATATGTGTCCGAACCGAATGCACTCCAAACTTTGCTCGTATCCGAAGAGTTAGAAAAATTGCAGTCCGAACGCAAAACAACTTGCGCGTCAATCTTTTTCCCCTCCCTTAAAAGGGTTAACCCCACCATATCCCCCTGTCTTTTGCCATTTAAGGCAGAGGTAAGGTCGGGGGCAAAATAGACGCCCTTGCCGTCAACCTTTAAAATTACGTCGCCCTCTAAGAGCGAATACTGAGAAGAATATTCCTCGCTTTCTACGATTGCACCCATTTTATAACAGGGCTGACCAAAGCAAAAGAAGCCTACTATTATTAAAAGGACTGCCAATATATAGTTCATAAACGCACCGCTTAGAAGTACGATTATGCGCTTCCACGGCTTTTTGTTATTGAAGGAATCGGGGTTGCTTTGCTCCGCCTTTCCGCTATCCTCTGCATTTTGGGTTTGCTTCCCCCTTTCGCCGTCCTCCTCGCCTACGTTATCCCCTGCCTTTTGGGTTTGCTCCGCCTTGTCTTTGCCATTGTTCTCTTCCTTTCCGTCCTCGCCCTCGAACGAGCAGTAACCGCCGAGAGGCACAGCCCTTAACGAAAAGGTTACGCCGTTCTTTTTGCCCTTACGCTTAAAGACGGCAGGACCGAACCCGATTGAAAATTCGTTTATTTTAAAGTGCAAAATTCTTCCCGCCAGATAATGTCCGAACTCGTGGACGCAAATCATAGCGAGAAGAATTAAAATTGCAAGTATTACCGAGCCGACTATACGCCAGCC
Source organism: Candidatus Coproplasma sp. (assembly GCA_051884115.1). Taxonomy (GTDB): domain Bacteria; phylum Bacillota; class Clostridia; order Christensenellales; family Borkfalkiaceae; genus Coproplasma. The sequence goes on from JBJEVA010000067.1 coordinate 13,227, forward strand.
GTTAGACGCCGAAAGAAAGCTCATTATACCCCGTTTATAAACTTTTTAGCCAAAGCCCTTGAACTTAAATCGGTTTGGGCAAGCTGTTCAAAACTCTCTACCGAGGCGTTTAAAGTTGAGCTTACCACCCTATCGCACACGGCAAAGATATCGGTGAATTTTATTGCACCGGCTAAAAACGCCTTAACCGCCTCCTCGCTGGACGCATTGAGTACGGTGGGAAGTATGCCACCCTCCTCTCCGCAGGTCAACGCCAAGTCGTATAAGGGGTAATCCTGCCTTACAAGGGGCAGAAATTCGAGTGCAAAAGCCTTTGTAAAATCGAGCTGACTAAGCCCCGACTCTATCCTATCAGGATAGGTAAGGGCAAAATTTATGGGTAACTCCATAGTGGGGTAGGACATCTGAGCAAGGGTTGCTCCGTCCTTAAACCTCACCATTGAATGAATAATACTTTGGGGGTGAATTACCGTATCAATCTTATTATAGGGCGCATTATACAGATGATGCGCCTCTATTACTTCATAGCCCTTATTTAAAAGGGTGGCGCTGTCGATTGTAATCTTTGCGCCCATCTTCCAGGTGGGGTGATTGAGCGCCTCTTCGGGAGTGACAGAGGAAAGGCTTTCAAACTTTCTGCCCTTAAAAGGTCCACCGCTTGCCGTAATTACAAGGCTGTCGAAGGGGGCGTGAGTGTTACAGTTAAGGCACTGCCATATAGCCGAATGTTCGCTATCGACGGGCATAAGCTCACGGACGTTTGGCATAACCAAATCGCCTCCGCACACAAGCGTTTCCTTGTTGGCAAGGGCAATAGGCATATTTAACTCTATCGCTCTAAGGCTGAATTTCAGCCCTGCAAAACCGCTACAAGCAATAAAGGCGACGTCGGCTCCGCACTCGTCTAACGCGCAGAGCGCACCCTCTTCCCCCTTTAAAAATGCCGTTCCCTCGGGGATATCCCTTAGCGAATTAGCCGAAGAGGTGTCAGTTAAGGCGCAATATAAGGGTTTAATTTCGTTAAGCTGTTTTGAAAAAGCCTCGACTGAGCTGTTGGCGACGAGCGCTACAATCTTAAATTTATCGGGATTGCGTTTTACGACAGAGATAACCTGCCTACCGATTGAACCCGTACTTCCGATGAGAGCTATTTTCTTCATATATATTATACCCTTAAATATTTTTTTAATGTCAGTTATTAAACAAATAGCCCCGAAAAGGGGCTAAATTTATTTTTATGCTTAAAGGCTTTAACCGCCGTACTCTATCATCTTGTCTATGCACTTGACCGCCTGAAAGATAAGCTCTTCGTCCATAATTATCTCTTCGCCTGCCTCGCCTTTAAGGCAGTTATAGACGTCTGCAAGCGTAGTAGCCTTCATATTATGGCAGACCAAATCCTTTGAAAGAGGATAGAATTTTTTGTCCGGACACTTATATTGAAGGTGTTCGACAATGGAATTTTCAGTACCGATTATAAACTCCTTTTTATCCGACTTTACGGCATAATCCATAATACCCGAAGTCGAGCCTACGAAGTCAGCGTGTTTAACTACCGAAGGACGGCACTCGGGGTGAACCAAAAAGAGTGCGTCGGGGTGGGCTTTTTTAGCCTCTAAAACCTCCTCTTCGTCAACCCTTGCATGAGTGGGGCAACCGCCCGAAAGAAGTTTGAAATTCTTTTCGGGAACACGCTCTTTTACGTAAGTTCCCAAATTTATATCGGGAATAAAAAGTATATTTTTCTGGGGAATTGCCTTGCATATCTTAACCGCCGAAGAGGACGTTACGCATACGTCGGCAATGGTCTTTAACTCGGAAGTGGTGTTGATATATGCCACGACTGCATAGTCGGGGTAGAGTTTTTTAACCTGCTCTATCTCCTCCCTGCCCATCTGCTCTGCCATGGGGCAACCTGCGGTGGGGTTAGCAAGATACACCCTTTTTTGAGGCGAGAGCATCTTAGCCGTTTCCGCCATAAAGCGCACACCGCACATTATTACGTTTTTCTGGGGTGCGGATTTTGCCTTTACCGAAAGGGCATAGCTATCCCCCGTGAAGTCTGCAATTTCGCAAATATCCTCCGACATATAGCTGTGAGCCAATATGCAGGTATCCGTCTCTTGTTTAAGCTGTATTATTTTATCCTGTAACTCTCTTACCGTCATAGTAACTTATCCCTGTATTTTATTATGTGAATTATAGCACATTTAATTTAAGCGGTCAATACTATTTTTTAACCTTGCATAAATGCCATAAAATTTAAAATAAGTAAATAAATGCGTTGTTAAATAACAAAAGAGCGTCATTGCCTTAAAGGCATAAACGACTTTATAGGAAAACGGAGTGCGCTTTACGCACCCCGTCCCCTGATTTTTATAAGGATATTACCGCATAGTCGGCGGTATAAGTGTTTTAATTTATTACTTTTCCGCAGTCGTTTTCTTTGTTGTTTTCTTTACGGTAGGCTTCTTTGCCGTTGACTTTGTTGCAGTTTTCTTTGCGGTTTTTTTAGCGGTAGCCTTCTTACCCTCTTCCAAAGCTTGGGTCTGAGGTATGTGCGAAGTATCGTTCTTCGCCATCTTATGCGCCCTCTTTACGCGTGAACGCTCCTTCTTCTCGCTGAGCTTTTCTTCCTCCGTACTCTCGTGATAGGGTATCTCGAATACGATTGCCTCGAAAGGTCTTAAAGCGAACGTAAGCTTATAGGGCCTACCGTTGCAGAGGGTTTCTTCCGCCTCCACGTCCATAATTCCTTCTTCCGCATAGGTGGAGAACACTCTCCTGTACTTGCCGTCAACGGGAACGCCCACGCCGTAGGAAGCGTAATACGTAGGCGTCATATTGCACACAAACACAAGTCCGTCGTTGTAATTCCAAGGGTTACGCCTTATGAATGCGAATATTGAACGCGAAACGTCACCGCTCTCTATCCACTCGAAGGACTTAGGGCTGACGTCGTTGTAGAGTACGGGGCGCGAAGTATATAAATGCAACAATGCCCTGTAACAGTTCATAACGTCCCTGTGACCGGGTTCGTCGGCAAGGTGCCAATCAAGACTTGTCTTAAAGTTCCACTCCTTTTCCTGTGCAAAATCCTGACCCATAAACAACAGCTTTTTACCGGGGTGACCCATCATCATAGTGTAGAAGCATTTGAGTCCGCCAAGCTTTTCCATACGGTTGCCGGGCATTTTGTTATACATACTGCCCTTGCCATATACCACCTCGTCGTGAGAGAGGACGAGCATATAATGCTCGTTGAATATGTACTCGAAGGTGTGGGTCATAAGGTAGTGGTGATATTTACGATAGACGGGGTCCTTCTTAATGTAGGATAAGGTGTCGTTCATCCAACCCATATTCCACTTTAAGCCGAAGCCCAAACCGCCTTCCTTGGCAGGTGCGGTTATTCCGTTTATTATCGAAGAGTCCTCTGCAATCAAGAAGGCGTCCGTACGCTGACGGATTACGCTGTTGAGGTGTTTATAAAATTCAAAGCTCTCTAAGTTATAGTCACCGCCGAACTTGTTGGGGCGCCACTCGCTCCTGCCGAAGCTGGTGTAGAGCATTGCCGCAACCGCGTCCGCCCTTAACGCGTCGATATGGTACTTTTTAACCCAGAAGAACGCAGAGGCTATGAGGAAGTTGGAAACTTCCGGTTTACCCAAGTCGAACGCCTTTGTACCCCATTCGGGATATTCTGCGCGTAGAGGGTCTGCATATTCGTATAAAGGAGTGCCGTCGAAATTGGAGAGACCGAACTCGTCTTTGGGGAAGTGTGCAGGCACCCAGTCTAAAATTACGCCGATACCGTGCTGATGCATATAATCGACGAAATACATAAAGTCCTGAGGAGAGCCGTAACGCGCGGTAGGGCAGAAATAGCCCGTAACCTGATAGCCCCAGGAAGGGTCGAAAGGGTGTTCGCAAATACCCATAACTTCTACGTGGGTATAGCCCATATACTGCACGTATTCGCACAGTTCGTAGGCAAGACGGCGATAGTCTAAGAATTGGTCCTCGTCCTGTTTCCAGGTGTCCTTCTTCCAACTGCCGAGGTGTACTTCATACACCGCCATAGGCTTTTCAAGATAGTTTTCGTCCTTCTTCTTATCAAGGTAGTCCTTGTCCCCCCATTCGTAAGTTGAGAGGTTGGTGACAACCGAGGCGTTTGCAGGGCGTTTTTCACTGCCGAATTCATAGGGGTCAATCTTATAGACCTCGCTTCCGTCGGCACGGACGATTAAGAATTTATACTTAACCCCCTCGCACATACCGGGAACGAACAACTCCCAAATAGAGTCGTCAACCTTCTCCATAACGTCGCGCCAAGGCGTCCAGCCGTTGCCGTCCGAAACGACGCACACCGCCCTTGCCGAAGGCGCCCAAAGCACGAAATGCGTACCCCTTACGCCGTTTA
>JBJEVA010000068.1:0-17451 GCA_051884115.1 Candidatus Coproplasma sp.
ATAGTCATATGTCCGTACAGAGCGTAGTTCTGGAAAACCATCGCTATATCTCTGTCCTTGGGAGCAAGACGGGTACAGTCCTTACCGTCGATGATAAGTTCACCCTTGGTAATATCTTCAAGACCTGCTATCATTCTAAGCGTGGTTGACTTACCACAGCCGGAAGGTCCTACCAATACAATAAATTCACCATCGGCAATGTCAAGGTTGAAATCCCAAACGGCTTGAACACCACCGTCGTAAATTTTATCAAGATGTCTAATATTAACTTCAGGCATTATTTCACCTCCGCTGTGTCAGCAACCGTAGCATCTGCGACCATATTTTCAGCATCGTCGAGTTCCTTCAATACTACGTTCATATCTATTTCGCCGTTTTCAACCTGGTCAACGTGCTTTTTGTAAGCTATTGCCTTGGTAATGCCGAATACACCCGAAGCGATAAGGCAACCTGCCGAAAGCGCAAGGAAGATAATGCAGGTAATCATTAAACCTGTATTCATAGCGTTCTTCATGTGTCCATATACAGGATAGTAGAAAATCCTACCAATCTGGCAAAGCGCTATGAAGAATTCAACGTAAGCAAACTTTTGGTTATATGCCTTAACTTCTTCCGAACAATAGAATACGAAGAGAAGGAATACAAGGTTTATTATAACCGACGCACCGAGCTGGGGCTTATAGAAGAATGCCTTGATTGCCGCATTGTTTACGCCTTCGGCATAGATACCGTAGATAAACATGAAATACAGTACGCCGAAAACTAAACCGAGCAATGCAAGATTAGCCGCAAGCTTATTCTTTTTATAACGAAGTATATCGTTCTTTAAAACTTTATTGTTGTTCATAATGCAGAACCTCCTTCAAGATTTGCACCTGCAAGAAGCTTCTTTTCTTCCTTGTTGCAAAGTGCCTTCCATACAAGGTTGAGAACCAAGATTATAGACGCAACAATAACGAGGGCAAACACTACATAGCACAAATCGAACATTATTGTTGATTCGGAATATGCACTTCTCATATTGTTTGCCAATCTATCGGTTTCATTAAGCACTTTCCAAGCCGCAAAGTCTGTTTCGTTAACGAATACAGAGCGGTAGTAAGCGTTTTTAACCATTATTATAATGGACGTTACTATATTGTAGCCTGCACAAACACCGGTTGCAACGTAGTTAGTCACATAGTATTTACGTCTTTTATTAGTAGCCGTTATGTATAAAAGTACGGCTGAAAGAATCATTCCTATCGAAAGATAGAACATGGTTGTATTGAACGGCTGAATATCTACGTAGAGTTCAGCGCCGTCAAACAAGGGCTTAATAGGGCTTTTGGTCATATCGAAGAATATACCCATATAAGATACGGAACCTGTAAGATATATCAACGAATAGACTGCGGAAAGCGCACCCATTATAATCATTACGAGACAGATTATTTTCTGGAATTTAATTTGAGTCTTCATTCAGTTATCCCCAAATAAACGGCATCTTTGCGTACCCGTACCCGAAATACGGGTACGCATGCCGAATTTTTTAATTTACTTCTGATAAATCAGATTGGTTGTTGTTAATGAACAGATTACTTCTGTCCGAGGTATTCAAGAACTCTCTGCCATGCAGCGTTCATATTCTTGATACGGTTTTCAAGGTTAGTGCCGTCCTGAACGAGAGACATACAAGCTTCAGGAGTAGTACCCATTGTGTACTTACCAGCCTTTTCGTCTGCGGTGTTAACTTCTCTTGAAGTTAAGCCGTTGAGCATCATTTCAGTGAATATGCTGTAAATCTTCTTGCTGGAACCAACCCTTGAAGTAAGACCACGAACCTTATCCTGTGCAGGAGATGCCGTCATAGCGGAAGATTCAGCAGAGGTGTAAGGAAGTGCGGTAAGAACTTCGGTGAACCAATAGTTACCCTTTTCAATCTGAAGTACAGGGTGCTTGATTGTACCGTTGGAGATACCGTAACCAACGATGACGGTACCTGCCTTACCTGCTTCAGCAGTAAGCTGGTTTTCGAAGCCCTGGTCCTTAACGATACCTACAGGCAAACAGCTACCGATGAGCTTACGAGCGAAGTTGGTGTAGTTGAGCTTAGCATTGGAAACCTTAGCGTCGTCCGAAACAGACCAACCGTTAACCGTCTTACCCTTGAAGAGGTTCATAGTCTTGGTTGTAAGTGTAGGCGTATATCTGCCGATGTATTCGGTACCGGAGTACTTAACGCCACGGTAAATGAAGTATTCACCGTTTGCAATCTGGTCAGCGGTAGCGGGTGCGTTGTACCAGAAACCGCCGTTGCCGTTTGCGTCAGCCATAGGACCGTAGGTCATAAGAATCTGACCTTCCTGTGAATACATGAAGTCAAGGAGCTGAAGTACTTTGTTAAGCTTAGCGGGGTCGTTAGCAACGTTTGCATTTACTGCCCAACCGTTTGTCTTAACTGAACGCCAGCTTTCAGCAAATCTGAAGTATTCGCCGTCTTCGCCGTGAATGCCATTATCGTTAACGTCCCAAGATGCAAGGGGATTGTAGATAGGAGCGAAGTAGTAACCTTCGTCAACGTTTACACCGGTGAGGTCGCTATCTTCTGCATAGAAGTTGTACTGGGTCTGAGTCTGAACGTAGTCAAACATCAAGAAGCCCTGTTTCTTACCTGTGTTCTGATATCTGTATTCTGCCGCACTGTCGTTAGGCGAAGAATAGTTAGCGATTAAGCCTTCCTGCTTAAGCAAATTCATCTTTGCGCAAGCTTGGTAAGTAGCTATATCGTTCTTCATATCCTTGAGTTCGCCGCTCTGAGTGATGTAGGTGTATTCAAGACGGGAAGTAGCGCCTCTTACGCCGTAGAACTGAGCTGCAAGAGACATAAGGTCGGGAGTTCTGTCGAACGTGTTGTCACGAGGGAAGATACCAACTGCGGTTTCACCTTCTGCACAGATGTTAGCGGAGTTGTTAACTACGCAACGAAGCATAGCAACCATATCGTCAACGTCCCAAGCTGCGTCTGCACCGTTGAAGAGGTTAGCTCTCTTATCAGCGGTATAGTAAGAAGAATTGTCTGCGTTGGTGTAGCAAGCGTCAACGTAAGCGCGGAAGATACCAACGATGGTCTTACCTGTTGCCTTGCCTGTAGCGATTGCAGAGTTCATAATGTCGATAATGTTACCGCTTGCGCCGGCATAAGCTACGCCGTTGGTTGCAGCCTTATAAGCCGTGTCAAGTGCGGAACCGGAAGTACCAATCAGAGTTAAAACGTTATCATAGTTCTTGTAGATGGTCTTGGTCTTGGTTACGTCTGACATATCAGTGATTTCAACAGCAACCTTACCGGTAGTCTTGTGTTCAGCCTGAGCCTTAGCGTAGTCAGCTGAAAGAGCTTCACCGTCGTTAGCAAGAGCTTCGGTGCCGTTTAAGATTTTTGCAGCCCAGTCCTGACGGATGATGCAGAATCTTTCTACGTCGTCGTTACCGTCGAAGTAAGGGGTAACGTAAAGTTCTTCCTTGCCCTTTTCCATATTAGAAAGAATGGAAAGTTCAACAACGGGATTCTCTTTAAGGAATGCCTTGTAGTTAGGCATCATATCGAGATAGTCGTAGAGGTTGAGAAGCTTGGGTTTGGTAGTAGCGTCAACCTTGGAAAGGTTGGTGGTGATGATGTCGATATTCTCCCAAGCCTTGTCGTCAACGTAACCTTCGGTTCCGTTGATTGCATTAGGTAAGTGGTTACCGGCATCAGTACCTGTCCACTTGTCTTCGATGTTTACTTCTAATCTGTCGGAAAGTGCCTGCCAAGCGGGCTTAAGGTCGCCTACCTGATAGGTTACGCCGTCAGAAAGAGTAATCTGGTCTTCAAGGTCTCTAAAAGAGATACTTGTGGTAATATCTTTAGAGTTACCTGCCGCGATACCGATGGTTACGTCATAACCGGTGTCAGTCGTTGTGGGAGCATTGCTTGTACAGCCGGTAACGCCGAGAACCATCGTGCCTGCCATTACTACGGAAGTTGCAACCATAGCAATTTTTGCTTTTTTGTTCATTTATTTTTCTCCTTATAAAAATATTTTTTTAATTTTATTGAAGGCATTTAGCCAACTTTAACTTAATTATTCTTTTACACCGCCCATATTTACGCCCTTCGCGAAGTACTTCTGAATGAAGGGATAAATTGCAAGGATAGGTATAATTGCACAAACCACCATCGAGTAAACGACGGAAATAGGTTCAAACGTATAGTTCATACGGAAGTTATCTATTGCCTCGCTATCACCGCCGACAGCAGATAACGTCGTAAGATTGTCGATAAAGTCTCTTATATACACCTGTACGGGCCAAGAGAACTTCTGGTCTGTACCCATTATCTTCATTGCCCAGAAGTAGCCGTTCCAACGAGAGATACCGAAGAAGAGTGCAACCGTTGCAATCGTTGCCTTACTCATAGGGATATATACCTTTGAAAGAACCTGCATTTCCGTAGCGCCGTCTATTCTTGCCGCTTCTTCAATTTCTGAAGGAACGCCTTCAAAGGAGTTTCTTAAAAGGATTATGTTGGTTGCGTTCATACCCATTGCAAGAACGACCGTCCATTTAAGGTCCTCTATTCCTATTGCTTTAAACACAGCCGCGGTATTGATATAGTTACGGTAGGTAGGAATAATACCTGCGGAGAACCACATCGTGAATACGAGGAAGAAGTTCCAACCGTGCCTGCCCATCAATCTCTTTTTAGAAAGTGCATAAGCACCGAGAATGGAGTAACCCATTGCCCATAACGTACCGAACATTGTAAGGAAAAGGGTATTTGCATAGCTTATCCAGAAGGTGTTATCCTTGATTACGTATGCAAACGCACCGCCCTGAACGGCAACGGGCCACAAAACGACCTTATTTGTATTAAGAGCATCTCTTCCACTGAACGCAGCCGATAACGCATAGATGAAAGGATATACGCACATTATTGCAAACGCGATAAGTATGACATACGCTACGATTTTGAATATCAGCTCCGATACTTCCATTTTTCTTTTCATAGTAAGCAATTCTCCTTAATACAGCGATACGTCCGACGCCCTGCGTGCGATGAAGTTAGAACCGATAACGAGAAGCATACCAATGAGGTTGTTCATCATTTCGGCCGCGATACCCCAAGCAGATAACTCGGCGTTTTGGTCTGAAGACCAGCGGTTTGCAAGGGTTGAAACAACGTCTGCGGCTTCGTAGTTGCCACCGCCTTCTAAGAGGTAAATCTTTTCATAGCCTACGGAAAGAAGAGTACCTATCTTCATTATAAGCATGATAACGACGGTAGAAAGAATAGAAGGAATAACGACGTAACGCATCTGTTGCATCTTGCCGGCACCGTCTATCTGAGCCGCCTCGTAAGAGGTAGGAGAAACGGCGATAACCGCTGCGAAGAATACGATTGAGTCATAGCCTGCATGTTCCCACAAGCCTGTGATTACGTATATTGCCCTATAACATTCAGTCGTATAGACAAGACCCTCGTTTGCAAGCGATTCGGGAACTACGTGTAACCAAACAAGCAACTGAGAGATAAGTCCGTACGAAGTACCCGTAGATGTACTTGAAGGTCTCATGAGTGTGAGTGCAAGCGAAGTAACAACAACGGTTGACATGAACTTAGGAAGATATACGCAAACCTGCATAATACTTCTTGTTATGTTCGACTTAACTTCGTTAAAGAATAACGCAAGAATAATGGGTGCAGGGAAGCCGAACAGAAGTCCGTAGAATGCCGTAATAAACGTATTTCTGAACGCACGCCAGAAGTTCGGCTCGTTCAATACTTCCACAAAGTACCTCAAACCAACCCAATACTGTTCGGAAACCTTTGTTACGTTACCGGTAGTAGGGTTCTTGAAGCAACCCGTCAACTCGTACATGGGCATGTATTTCCAAAGAAGGAATACCAATACCATAGGCACGAGCATGAGATAGAGTCGCCAATCGCTGAGGATTGCTCTGCCCATCTCTTTCCAACGGTTCTTCTCGACTTCGTCCCTTACTTGCTGTTCTTTGGGCACGTAGTAATTGCCCGCTTCGTCGCGTTCAAGGAAGTCATCACCTTTTACACCTATCATTTAATCCCCCTCCATTTAAAAGAGTTTTTATTTTGCCAAGTGCGAAAACCGCACTTAAAAGCGGAAAATTCCGCATTTTTCACTAAGTAATTTATTGTTCGGCTGAGCCGTCAGGCTCGTCCGAAGAATGAGGTTTAACGTTCTTACCGCTAAAATTCAACGCCCTGTCATAGTCGTCCATAGCCTTAAACGCACTTAAATCCTCGTCGCTTAACTCGCTATATCCGTCCCAGACCATATCCTCTTCGACAGGTTTAACCGTGTCCCTTTCCTTTGTTACTTTGAAAAGGTATTTCTTCTGGTCGCAGAGCATATCCGAAACTCTTCTCATTATCAGCAAGCCGATAAGCGCAAATACGAAGTTGAGCGATTCGCCAACCACCGTCGTCAACAGCGAGGAGACAAAACCTTGTCCGAAAATGGCACCGCCGACGGCACGCCCCAACAGCAACAGTACGAATCCGCACAATGCGTATAACGCCGTCCAATACCAATGCGCCGTAAGCTTCTCCTTGGGCAGAACCAAGAACAACAGCCAAGATAAGGACACACAGGCGTTACCTATTATATATTGCCCGAACTGCCAGCCTTCCGCTCCGTTCAACGCACAGAACAGCACCGCGTCTATAATCGGGAATATCACGCCCAACCAATTCCAACGTATCATAACTATAAGCGTTACCAAAAGCATAACCGAAATGGTGAAGAGCATGTTCGGGAACCATTTGCTTATAGCAAAGACGTTAATCATTTCACACGCACACATTATAATCAAGAATATGAACAAATCTGCTAATTTGTACTGATTATAAGATATACGGGATTTTGAATCGTTTTTACTCATTTTATATAGGTCGGCACAAAATGTTAGGGTACATTTTGTTACATTATCACATTTAGCTTAATCATTATAACACGGGTCAAATCAAAAATCAATACTTTTTCTAATTGTTTCTCAAAAAAATGTGTGGTATAATCTTTTATGAAAAAAGGAGGCAAAACTATGAACTATTTAACCGTGTCGGAAAACGACGATTTACAGAATATATTGTCCAAAATTACCCAACCAACCACAATATATATGAAAAAAGGCACGTATCGCCAAAAGATAGTAATTGATAAAGACGACGTAAAACTTGTCGGCGAAGAGCGTGAAACAACTATAATAACCTATGACGATTACGCAAAAAAAATACATTCCGACGGGGGTGAGTACAACACATTCCGCACTTTCACCGTGTGTGTGACGGGTGAAAGGGTTGTGATTGAAAACCTTACGATAGTAAATTCCAACACCGCACCCGAAAAGGTGGGGCAGTGCGTTGCGCTGTCCGTTAACGCCAAGGTGTTTAAGGCGGTTAACGTCGATTTGCGTTCTACGCAGGACACCCTTTTCACCGCACCCTTCCCCGACGACCTCGTGATAAGGTATTCGGGACTTACCGACGACCCTGCCTACTACGACGGGTTTATTCCCAAAAGCCAACTTTATATGGAGGGGACGAGCGTTCAGCTCTACGAGAAGTGCAGAATTTACGGTAACGTCGATTTCATTTTCGGCGGTGCGGAGGCTTACTTTAAGGACTGCGAACTTATCTCTATTGCCGAAAAGAGGGTATTCGGCTACGTTTCCGCCCCCTGCCATTCGCTTAAACAGGTTACGGGCTACGTATTTTTAGACTGCGTATTTAAGAGCGAGGGCGCAGGAAATTCCACCGTCTATCTTGCAAGACCTTGGAGAGACTTCGGCAAGTGCGATTTTGTCAATTGTAAGTTGGACAGCCATATCTCCCCCTTGCTCTTCGATAAGTGGAACGACACTTACCGCAATAAGACGGCGAGGTTCGGCTATTATAATTTAAGCGGTGCCACCCTTTCCCCCGTGGAATGGGGCAAGGAGCTGACGCGCGAGCAGGCAGATAACATAATATATAGGTTTAATGAGATTAAAAAGGAATATTTCGGCGAATAATGACGACTTACCGCACCCACAGTCATTGCTCACCACTGCTTGCAGTGGGACGAATGTAACACCGAGCATTTATGCGAGGTGTGTGGCAATCTCATTGGGTATAGGCGGACTTCGTTCTCTGGGATTGCCACGCCGACAGTAGTCGGCTCGCAATGACGCGGTTGGGTAAGCGCACACCCCTTGGCTTCCCTCCTCCTACTCCACCGTCATTTTATTTCAAACTCATCCGTCACTTCGTGACACCTTCCCTATTCTTTAGGGAAGGCAAGTGGGGGGGCAATGACGGGTAAAGAATAAGGCAAGATATAAGGAGTAAAAAATAACGGAGTACGTATTTCTACGCACTCCGTATTTTTTGATTTAGTTTAAAGCTTACGCTTTGGGTTAATCTTCAACACCGCCATCGCCAAGACCTTCGTCAGCACCGCCGACTTCGGTAGTTGCTTTGGTGATGGTTAAGGTGTAGGTGCCATCCAAACCGGCTGACATACAATTTAATTCTACTGTTTCACCTTCAGTTAATTCCAATGTAAACGTAGCATCATAATCCGTATAATTATAATTGATGAGAATTTCTGAACTATCAAATGCAAATTCATACGTACCAGTTTCGGAAGCTATGAAAGTATATACATTACCAAAATAACTCGTAGTAACTTCATTTTTACCAAGGTTAACATATAACACTAATTCAGCATCAAACGAATTTGCAGAACCTACAGCCTCAGCAGGCATATCGTTGCTTGTAACAGAAAGGACGCCGTCACTTAAAGTGAATTCCAACGTGCCGTCTGCACATTCAAATACATAAGTACCACTGCTTAATGACTTAAAGGTGAGCGTATAGGATACAGCATCATCTGTACCATAAGTATTTACATACTCATAAGTAATAGTCGTTGCACCAACAGTGACGGTTATTGAATCTCCCGTCCTCATATTGGAATAAACATAATCACCCTGGTCTGCTGCAGCGAAGCTTTCAAACGTTTCTTCGGTTTCACCGCCGGTTTCGCCACCGCTACTTGCCTTGGTTGCCGTCTGATTCTTTGCAAAGTTACCATATTGCAACTCATTATTAGCAGTTACGGTAAGAGTGCCGTCGCCCAAAGTGAACGATAATGAACCAGTCGCGCAAGCAGCCGTATATGTACCGTTATCAACCGTTATGTCAGTAAGGTCGTACTCATAGTCATTTCCGTCATAAGTTGCCTTATAATGTACTGAATTTTCGCCAAGCGTAAATTCATAAGAAACGCCTAAACCCATCGAATCACTACAAGTATAAGTACCCTGCTGGTCTGCCGTGAAACCTTCGAACGTTGCACCGCTACTTGCCTTGGTTGCCGTCTGATTCTTTGCAAAGTTACCATATTGCAACTCATTATTAGCAGTTACGGTAAGAGTGCCGTCGCCCAAAGTGAACGATAATGAACCAGTCGCGCAAGCAGCCGTATATGTACCGTTATCAACCGTTATGTCAGTAAGGTCGTACTCATAGTCATTTCCGTCATAAGTTGCCTTATAATGTACTGAATTTTCGCTAAGCGTAAATTCATAAGAAACGCCTAACCCCATCGAATCACTACAAGTATAAGTACCCTGCTGGTCTGCCGTGAAACCTTCAAACGTGGTTTCTTCGCCACCACCTTCGCCACCGCTTTCGGTACCATCACCTGCGATAGTAATTGTTACGTTACCGAAATCCAAAGAGAAAGCAGTACCCATATAGAAGGTCATTTTAAGCACGTCGCCTTCGTTAAGCTCTTTACTAAACGCGTTGGTAGCCCAACCAGCACCAAACGCATATGTGTCGCCATAAACCGTATCGTCACCCTCTACCGTGAAAGCGGCGCCATGCGAAAGGCTACTGCCTATTGAAGTTATAGTATAAGTACCTGTACTGGGAACGGTGTACTGTAAGTAATAGTTTTCGCCGTAAGTGAAACCGCTGATAGTGTAGGGAGAAGTAATTTCCTTATAAGTAACTTCCACTACAGGTTCGGTTTCGCTGTAAGCAACGGTAAACTCAACGTCTTTCTGAGATGCGCTTACGCCCAAGAGGTTATCTGCCGTCAACTGTAAAGTCTTGCTACTGCCGGCAGTAATTGTAACCTTGCTGTCAAGATAGTACGCACCGTTTTCAACTTCTGTATAGAATGTTATATCCGAAGTACCTGCGGTAATGGTATAATAACCTGTCTTTGCTACTTTATATGCGGCGTAATCAACGTTTGCAGAATCGACAAGCGCACCGCTGTTCGTACCGTCTTTAAGTTCGGGATATTGTGCAACTACAAGGGTGAGCGTAGCAACCGAAGCGCCGTCAACTTTTTTAAGTTCTACAGTCGTTCCGCTGACGCTAAGGACGAAGTTAGACTTACCGCCGAGATATACGTAGATAAGATAGTCGTTGTTCGTCTTGCTTAACAAGGTTACGGAATAGTCGTTTAACGTGATATAATTCGATACGGATAACGTATAATTGCCTGCATCGTCGGAATAAGTTGTGTTAGCTTCCAAAGGAAGAGAGGTGGGAACCGTAGGAACTTCTTCATTCTCGTCCAAAGTGAACACACCCTTATAACCGTTTATTGAGAGCGTTACTTCCGTAACGTAATAATATTCTTCATCAGCCTTGGTTGCAGTAAAGTCGTAGCCTTCTACGTTGAATTTATTATATTTTACCGTGGAAGTAGATGCGTCTTTTAACGTGGTTAAAGGAGTGCCGGCTTCGTCGTTTAACACTTCAGCCTCGGTGAAGATAATCTTACCTGATTCGGTGATAGCAAATTGAGTTACCTTATAAGTTGAACCGTATGCGGTATAAGTGAAGTCGCCGTTATAAACGCCGACGAAATCGGTGAGACTGCTTGCAATAGTTTCAGGTGCAGGAGTTACAGCCGTACCGTTGACAGTTAAACCGTTCTTGGTCATTTTTAATGTTACGGTATAAGTTTCACCCCTAAATTCATAGTCGAACGTTGCCGTCTCTGCATCAACTACGGTAAGAGTACCCGTCTTTGCGGAAGAATAGGAATTGGGAGTATAGCTTACGGAATTATCAGAACCGATAATAAGCTCTAATCCCTCCGCATCGTTTAAATAAGCGCCTGCGGAGAATGCGTTGTTAAGATAGGTTAAATCAGCTCCGCATACGTCGCAAAGTCCGTCTTTATCTTCGTCAACGCAAGCTTCGGTTACAGGGGTTTCGCACTCAGAGCAGGTTGCGCTGTGCTTAGCATAGGTTGAATCGGGGGTATAGGTTGTCAGCGTATGAGCAAGCTGTGCAATTACAAGGGAATCTGCGGTAACTTCGTTCTTTAAGTTGCAGTCGCTGTAATACTTACCGTCGCTACCGTCGCCGTTTTTATAGTAAGCCTTCATACCGGAAGCTTTGCAAGTTGCGGGAACTTCTGCCACGTACGTGCCTGCTACGGTTGCACCGCACACGTCGCACTTGCCGTCGTGGTCGCTGTCTGTGTGAGCTTCTGCGGAAATAGGGTCTCCGCATACAGAGCAGGTTGCGCTGTGAGTGCCGTCGCCGTTATCGGTTGCATTGCCGGGGGTATGTACGCCCGTTGCAGGGACAACCGTGCTTGCAAGGGTGATTTCCTGAGTGCAAGCCGAGTCGCTGTAATACTTGCCTGCACATTCTTCTGAATCGCAGGTATAGTATTCGATGTTGCCGGGCTCTTTGCAGGTTGCAGGGGTAGCGTCGTGCTTAACTGCGGTGTGCGTATGAGCAGGAGTAATGGTTGCTCCGCACTTGTCGCAAGTGTTGTCGCTGTTGGCGTCAACGTGAGCTTCGGTGGTCTCGGTCATATCGTTTGCCGTACACTTGTTGGTATGAGTTCCGTCGCCGTTGTCCGTGCTTACAATTGTATGCGTATGTACAGGAGTGTTGTCCTTAGTACAGCCTGCAAACGCGGCGGCACCGGTACCTACTGCTCCTGCTATAACGAATATAGAGAGCAGTTTAGTGAATTTATTCATTTTTTTACCTCCAATCAGTAAAATCTTTAAAATGTTTGAGTTGATTATACTCTTCAATTATTTTTTTGGCAACTAATTATTTATAAAAATTCATTATTTATCTATATAAATGTATATTATTTTTTGTATAAGCGGAATTTATATTAACAATTTTTGATTTTTTTAACTAATTAGCAACCCTTAAATACCTTTTTAAAAGAACTCGGCAATGTATATACATACGGTTGTATATGCTTTTATTCACCTTTATGCATTATTGCGTTTATTATATAACAGTTTGTAAACCTTTTTTGTTGGGGAAACGTTCTATTTTTTATTCACATACTTTTTATTTATAATAAAGATAGTCTTGTTTTATTACATTAAAACGCCGTTAAAATTAAAACCCCGAAGGAAAGACATTTTCTCTTACCCTCGGGGTTAACTTTATTATTTTATTCAGTTGAATTTACTATCTGCTCTTGGCGAGGGCTATTGCATCACGCAAATCCTGTTCCAAACAGGTGCCGTCCCTTCTGAATACTATATATCCCTTTGCGTCGAGTACCACCGTCATAGGGTAGGCGTACTTTCCGCCGAGCTGTTCGTAAATATTTTGCCCCTCTTCGTCCTGTGCAAAGGTGAGTTCGTAGGTGTTCCAACCCCTTCCGTTATGGTCGGACTGGGTATCGAGGAAGGTCTGCACACCTTCGGGCGGTACTGCCGACCAGCTGTGAACGGCGTACATATCTATCTCGTCCTTCATCTCCTCATACACCGCTTCAAAATAGGGCAGTTCCTCCTTGCAGGGGTCGCAGGTCGTGAACCAGAAGTTTATTACCGTAACCCTATCGTGGGTATAGGTGGAGAACTGAGTTTTGTCGCTTGCCGAATTATAGGTCTGCAAAATAAATTCGGGGCATTTATCGCCGACGCCGTAAATCATTTTGCTATCCTTTCCCGTTACCGCATAGCCGACTATTGCGCCTATGAGTACTGCGGTTGCAACAACCCACGCGACAAATTCAACCACAAAACGGGGTTTTTTAAACGCCGACTTAATCTTTGCGCCATAGTTCTTTTTGCCTTGTGCGGTAGTTTCAAGGGGTTGCTCTTCCGCCTTTTCTCCGTTAGGTTCCTGCGTTATTAACGTAGCGTTATTTAACGTGCCGTTATTTAACTCACCGTCCGAAGCTTCTTCACCCTTATTTGTAGTTTCATATACGGTTGCGCCCTTGGCTTTTGCAAGTTGTAAAAGGGGGATTTTTTCGCCCTCGGCAACGGCAGGCTGAGCCACAGGGGTGGTGTTTTTAAGGAAAATTTTACTGCCTTTCCAGGTGATTGCCTGTACGGGGCAGACTGAAATACATTCACCGCACTGTATGCACTCGTGGTCGCCTACGTGGCGGATATCCATTTTACAACCCTCTATGCACAGTCCGCAGTTGATGCACTTTTCTTTATCGAGCTTTACGCCTAAAAGCGAAATTTTGCAGAATAGCGAATAGATTGCACCCAACGGGCAGATAAATCTGCATAAAAAGCGGTAGATAAAGATTGAACCGACAATTACTATAATGAGTACGCAGAACTTCCAACTGAACAACACGCCGAGCATTTCAAAGAAGCTGGAGTTAGACGCGTTGGCAAGCAGGGGGAACGCCCCCTCTAAGGTTCCTGCCGGACAGAGGTATTTGCAGAATACCGGAATACCCGAATATATTAAAGGTATTGCGATTACAAGGGCAAGCACTACGTATTTAAAATAGGAAAGAACCCTTGTAAAACGGTTCTTGCG
The DNA here is from genome assembly GCA_051884115.1 of Candidatus Coproplasma sp. GTDB lineage: Bacteria > Bacillota > Clostridia > Christensenellales > Borkfalkiaceae > Coproplasma. The sequence goes on from JBJEVA010000068.1 coordinate 13,844, forward strand.
GAGCTTAGGCGTACGAATCTTATAGAAGAGTTCCTGTATAAGTCCGAATGGACATAAGAAACCGCAGATAACCCTGCCCAAAAGCAGTCCGAAAAGTATTAGTATGCCGAATATGTAAGCAGGAGCGCGCGTGGAGCTTTGGGCAAGCGAATCCTGTAACGCACCCAGAGGGCAGGCGCCCACCGCGCCGGGGCAGGCGTAACAGTTAAGACCGGGGGTACATACCTTTTTGGTTGAACCCGTATAAATCTTACCCGTGAAAAAACCCTTAATATTTGCATTGGTAAGCAACGCCGAATAGAGCTGAATGAGCCTGCGCTTAGTGGGCTTATGGGCGATAAACCAATTTTTAACCTTTGTAAAAAATCCCTTCATATCAACCCAACCCTATGCACTCGGTGCAGATGTTAATAGCCTTTATCATTATCGAACGGGCGTTGCCGTTAAGCGTTCCCCATACTATAAGCGCAACTGCGATTACGCCCAAAGCTATTCTTAAACCAAGCAATACGTACTTATTATCGAATACAGCTTCTATCTTTTCGCAGAGCGTTAAGGGCTGACTTGCCCCCTTTACGCCCTTTGTTAAATTCTTAACCGACGGTAAAATGTTTTTTACGGCATACTTTTCGTAAATTCCCGCTCCGCATATCAAAAGCAGACCTGCGAAGATGCAGGGGAATACACATTTAACGAGGTCCAAAACTTCTAACGTTACGTTTTTGTTGTTGAAGTTAGAGGGTATGCAGAGATATACTATACCGCCTATGCAAGCTATGCCGAAGAGCGTCCACGCCGAACACTTCAACGCAAAGATGAGCTTCCTCTCTTTAATAACTTTGGTATATTCCCCCTCCAACCCCACAGGTGCGGAAGTCGGGAACTTGCCCATTAGTCTTGCATACTGCAAATCGGGGCAGATTTTGCGGTTTGCCTCCTTTACGGGGAACACTTCCCATAAGACAAAACCGACGACGATTGCGCCAACCCACAGCCAGAAGAATAAATCGATTTTTGAGAGTGCGGTTAAGACTATTTCTCTTGAAAAAGGCTTACGCTCTAAGACGGGAGCGTTAGACGAGTTGAAAATTGACAGTACCTGCCATACGAACAGTACCGCCACCGAAACCGTCAAAACGCTGAGTATTATTCCGTAGCTAAGCCTTACGGACTTGTTAGTCTTTTCTTTAAACATAGCTAAATTATAACAACCATTATTTATATTGTCAAGGGATAAGGGCTTGACAAATTATACGCATAAACTATATAATTTACGAAGGTGGGCAGGCTTTTATTTGCCTTTACCGCCTTTTTACGTTAAGGGAAAATACGTACCGCTTTGTACGCAAGGGTTATTACGATGGATAAAAAATTATATTCCGATTACGTCAATATTTTAAAAGAAGAGCTACTGCCTGCCATGGGCTGTACCGAGCCTATTGCGGTGGCTTACGCCTCCGCCCTTGCACGCAAAGCTTTGGGCGAAATGCCGGACAGAGTTGAAATTTGCGTTTCGGGCAATATCTTAAAAAACGTTAAAAGCGTCGTAGTACCCTCTACGGGCGGACTCAAAGGCGTTGTTTCCGCGTCATCTGCCGGTATTGTTGCAGGTCAAGCCGACAAACAATTGGAAGTTTTAAGTGCAATCACCGATAGCGACATTGAGAGAATTAAATCTTACGTCGCCTCTACTCCCTTTACGGTAAGCACGAGCAACAGCGGTTGCGTTTTCGACATAGGCATTAAGGTATATTGCGGACAAAACGAAGCTTATGCGAGATTGGAAGGTCATCACACCAACCTTGTGGAGTTGAGCAGAAACGGTGAAAAGCTTATTGACAGGGCTACGCTCTCCAACGATGCAGACGAGAATTTAACGGACAGAAGTTGCCTTAACGTTGAAGATATTATTGAGTTTGCAGACACCTGCTCTCTTTCCGATATCGAAGAGCTGATTTCCCGTCAGTTGGAATTTAACTCCGCCATTGCCCAAGAGGGATTTAAAAACGACTACGGCGCAAAAGTCGGCAAGGTTTTACTCGACTGTTTCGGGGAGAACGACGTTCACAACCTTGCAAGGGCAACCGCCGCGGCAGGGAGCGATGCGAGAATGAACGGCTGTCCCCTACCCGTCGTAATCGTTTCGGGTAGCGGTAATCAGGGAATAACTGCTTCCCTACCCGTAAAGGTCTATGCCGAGAAGTTAGGCTCCCCCCGTGAAAAGCTTTTGCGTGCCGTAGCCCTTTCCGATTTGATTACCATACGTTTAAAGACGGGTATCGGCAGGCTTTCGGCTTATTGCGGAGCAGTCTCCGCAGGTGCAGGGGCAGGAGCGGGCGTTGCCTATCTGTGCGGAGGAGGTTACGAGGAGATTGCGCATACCATAGTAAACGCACTCGCCATAACCTCGGGCGTTATATGCGACGGTGCAAAATCGAGCTGTGCGGCAAAAATAGCCTCTGCCGTCGATGCCGGGTTGTTGGGCTATGAGATGTTTAAACGCGGAAGCCAGTTCTACGGCGGTGACGGCATACTTTTAAGGGGTGTGGAGAACACCATAGAAAACGTCTCCGACCTTGCAAGAGTAGGTATGAAGGGTACCGACGAGGAAATTATTAAGCTTATGTTAAAGGAAAACAAGTAAGGGTTATTGCATAAAAACACACGGGCGGACTGTATAAGCAGTCCGCCCTTTTTGTATTTACCCCTCCCCACAAGGCAATGCCTTGACTATGTATCTTTATTGCCTAATCGTTTGACCAACTTATCACTAATCAAACAAGGCAATGCCTTGACTATGTATCTTAATTACTTGAACGGTTGACTATCTACTCACTAATCAAACAGTGGGGTCGCCCCACGGCGGTGTATCTTAATTGCCTAAACGTTAGACCAACTTATCACTAATCAAACAAGGCAATGCCTTGACTATATATCTTAATTACTTGAACGTTTGACTATCTACTCACTAATCAAACAGTGGGGTCGCCCCACGGCGGTGTATCTTAATTGCCTAAACGTTAGACCAACTTATCACTAATCAAACAAGGCAATGCGGACTTCGTACTCTGGGATTGCCACTCGTCAAGGCAAACTACGCTTTAATGCCTTTGTTAAAACCAAAGGCAAATCATGCTTCGTTGCCTCTCCTCTTCCCACAAAATCTTTGCAAGCAAATCTTTTGTGGGATACCCTGTTTTTAGGGTTGGTTACTTAAGACTTTGGGATTGCCACGCCACTACGTGTCTCGCAATGACGACTTAGATAAGCTAATATATAAGTGCGTCATTGCGAACGGAGCAAAGCGGAGTGTGGCAATCTCGTCGGGTATGGGCGGACTTACTTGCTTTCCCTAAAGAATAGGGAAAGTGTCACGAAGTGACGATAGAGTTTGAATATAAAATAATAATCACCACATTTATTATTTGATTTCTTTTTTACCCCTCTTCAGTCACATAAATGTGACAGCTTCACCCCCAAGGGGGGGAAGCCGAGAGGGTTGGTCGCTTAGGACTTTGAGATTGCCACGCCACTACGTGTCTCGCAATGACGGCTTAGATAAGCTAATATATAAGTGCGTCATTGCGAACGGAGCAAAGCGGAGTGTG
>JBJEVA010000069.1:0-17427 GCA_051884115.1 Candidatus Coproplasma sp.
ACGTTATGCCCGTAAAATTGGGAAGAACATCGGAAGAAAGATTAGCAATGCTCAGAAACCAGGCTTCGGAACTTTTGTGGTACGGCAAGATTGAAACAACCGCATCAAAAGCAAAAGCTTTGCAGTCCTATGTAGAGAAGATTATAACCAAAGCTATCCACGTATATGACCTCAACGAAGAAACTGAGGTTACCGTAACTGACAAGAAGGGTAAGGAAGTAACCAAAAAGGTTATTAAAGATTCCGCAAAGAAGCTTGCAGTTCGTAGGCAACTTATGGGTAAGCTTCGCGACTTACAGGAAGTAAAAGGCTTTACCGAAAAGAAGTCGGAGTACAAGGCAAGAACAAAGGATATTCAGCACCCCTTAATGGAAAAGCTCTTCAACGAGATTGCTCCTAAATACGCACAGCGTAAGGAAGAATTAGGTCAGGGTGGCGGATATACCCGTATCTATCTTTTAGGCGAGCGCCGTGGCGACTGCGCTGAAAAGGCGATTATCGAATTAGTTTAATAGGTTTAAAAGGCGGAACTTAGCGTTCCGCCTTTTTTATGTTTCTCTGCGTATATACTTCGCGATAGTTCGTCAAGCTGTGGCAACCCTCAGTCATTTACGAATTAAGTAAACTCCCCGTCGAAAAGCCTCGTTCTCTATAATAGGGTTCCCGCAAAAAAAGGTTTTTGTGGGAAGAAGAGAGGCAACGAAGCAAGATTTGCCTTTGGTTTTAACAAAGGCATTAAAGCGCAGTTTGCATCGATGAGTGGCAATCTAAGAGTCCTAAGCGACCAACCCTCTCGGCTTCCCCCCTTGGGGGTGAAGCTGTCACATTTATGTGACTGAAGAGGGGTAGTAATAATACAAATTGAAGAATAGAGAATAAATAATAAATAATAAATGTGGTGATTATTATTTTATATTCAAACTCTATCGGCACTTCGTGCCACTTTCCCTATTCTTTAGGGAAAGCAAGTAAGTCCGCCCATACTCAATGAGATTGCCACGCCACCCTTTAGGGGGCATCTACTTCCGCTTTGCTCCGTTCGCAATGACGCACTTATATATTAGCTTATCTAAATCGTCATTGCGAGACACGTAGTGGCGTGGCAATCCCAGAGTACGAAGTCCGCATTGCCTTGTTTGATTAGTGAGTAGATAGTCCAACGATTAAGCAATTAAGATACACCGCCGTGGGGCGACCCCACTGTTTGATTAGTGACAAGTTGGTCAAGCGTTTAAGCAATTAAGATACACCGCCGTGGGGCGCCCCCACTGTTTGATTAGTGATAAGTTAGTCAAACGATTAGGCAGTTAAGATATATAGTCAAGGCATTGCCTTGTTTGATTGGTGATGAGTTAGTCAAGTAATAAAGTAATTAAGATACAAAGTCAAGGCATTGCCTTGTCGCACCACAAAAAATTTTCAAAAATAAACAAAAATTTTATTTATACGTGATTTGACATAATTATATTGGGTGATATAATATACATATACATAGAAAAAAAGGTCGTAGTTCGGCCGAAGGAGTAAAAATGAAAGAGTTAATTAAACAGGTAAATGGTTTGCCTTTGATTGTAAAGTTATTGCTTTGCATTCCCGCAATCGAAATATTTTACGGAATCTGCCGTGTAGTAAACGGCATCGTAAAGAACAACGTACTTTGGATTGTCCTTGCAATACTTACAATAGTTCCCGGCGCATTCTTTATGTGGCTGATTGACGTTATCTGGGTACTTTGGAAGGGTCACGCATTCTTGCTTGGCGACGAATTGCTCGGCTAATTTAAGGGTAAAATAGAAAGTTTAAAACCGTTGAATAATTTTGTTCAGCGGTTTTAATTATATACGAAAGCGGTATGTGTTACAAATCAATTCTGATATCAAGAATTTTATTGACAAAACAACTGCTTATGATATAAAATAAAGTTATAAAAAATAAAGGAGAAAATGTATGAACGTTTGGTTTCACAAGCAGAATAAACTTGTTCAGGTACTCTTACTTCTTATTCCCGTTGTAAACTACATAGTGGAAATTTTGGTAAGATGGTCGGCTTTCCTTAAAAAAGGCGGTTTATTAAGGCTTATCGTATGTATCATCGTTACTATCCCCACTGGTATCATCATTGGTTGGTTGGATGCAATCTGGACGCTTCTGTTCAATAAATTATTGTTTGAATAAGAATGAACTAAAAATCCTGTTTGCCGTATGGCAGACAGGATTTTTTTTGCACGTTTATATAGTTAAGTTGCTGTGCGCCCTAAAAGTATTAAAGCGTTTTAAACTCATATTCACCGTTTTCGTAGAGGATATAGCCGTGTGAACTGCCTTCCTTGGGTAGGGAAACAGAGCCGGGGTTGAGGTGAATATAACCGCCTTCTTCAACGGCGTCGAGGGGGACGTGGGTGTGACCCGTAACGTAAATATCACCCGACTTTAAAGGGGGAACTGCCCTGTGTCCGTGAGAGAGGACTATGCGCTTAGCGCCGTCGAACACTTCGGCATAGTCGCTCGATACGTTGAAGGTTAGCACCATCTGGTCAACCTCGGCGTCGCAATTTCCGCGGACGGCGATAATTTTGTCGGCAAGGGGGTTGAGCATATCAATAACTTCCTTGGGGTTATAACCGTCGGGCAGGGGGTTGCGGGGACCGTGATAGAGTACGTCGCCTAAAATTATAAGCTTGTCCGCACCCTCTTCGATAAATTTATCGACAGCCTTTTTGCACCAAAAAGCCGAGCCGTGAATATCCGAACAGATAAATAATTTCATAATAAACCTCTTTAATTTTAACTATAATACAATTTTAAGGTTTTTCTGCATATCGTCAACGATATAGGTCGCCTTTGCGTTTTTGAGTTCGCCATAATCGCCGAAACCGTATAACACGCCGATTGAAGCTATACCTGCCTTATTAGCCCCTAAGATATCGTGTTCTCTGTCGCCAATCATTATAGCGCTTGAAAGGTCTTTAACGGGGTAACCCTCGATGGCGCACCTAATGATTTCTGCCTTTTGGCAACGCTTTTCGTCCATAGTTGCACCGCAAACATAATCGAAATACTCGGTTAAATTGAAATGTTCTAAAATTTGCAGGGCGAACTCTTCGGGTTTAGAGGTGGCAAGAATAATGTGTTTGCCTGCCTTTTTCAAGGCGGAGAGCAAACCTTTGGTACCCTCAAACAACTCGTTTTCAAATATGCCCTTAACCTTAAAATACTCCCTATAATATTCAACGGCTTTAAGGCTCTCCTCCTTTGAAAAGCCGTAAAAGCATTGAAAGGAATCGATAAGCGGGGGACCGATAAACTTTAATAAACTCTTCTTGTCGGGAACGTTGATACTCAATTTGTTTAAAGCATAGACAACCGAGTTGGTTATGCCCTCTGCAGGGTTAGTCAGCGTGCCGTCCAAATCGAAAAGAATATAGTTAAACATAAAACTTATTCGCCTATAAGCTCTTTAATCTTTAAAATTACGCCTAAGTCTGCGTTGGAGGGAATTTCCTCGCCGATGCACTCTTTAAGCTTGGGGAAGGCGTTAGCCGTAACGTAGGGCTTGCCACTCGCTTGGAGCATCTCTAAATCGTTCATATGGTCGCCGAAGGCTACGCACCCCTCTTTTTCAACCTTTAAAAACTGCATAAGCGCATTTAACGCCCTACCCTTATTGGCGTGGGCAACGCTGACGTCCAGCCAATCTCTGCCCGAAACCATAGTGCGCAACCCCTTAATTTTGGGCGGTAAAATTTTTCCCCCGTGTTCTGCGGAGAGCTGAGTATCCCATACCGAAATTTTAAGGGCGGTAACGCTATCGGCAATTGCAATTAAATCGTCAACCTTTTTATAGGACGAGTAGGAACGTTTAAACGTTTCGACAAATTGGGGGTAGTCGTCCTCGTAATAGGCGCAGTCGGCGCAGGATATTACGGGGTAAAGCCCCTCTTCGCCCCTAATAACTTCAATGGCGCGTTTAACTCCCTCGGACGGGGTGGGGTCGGAATAGATAATCTCCCCCTTGTACCAAACTAAGCCTCCGTTTTCGGCAATGATTGCAATTTTATCGAGAACGGGGGTAAACAGTTTTTTAAGGTTGGGCAACTGCCTTCCGCTTGAAGGGACGAAGACACCGCCGAGCGAAGTGAATTTTTCTATTAAACTAAAGGTCTCTTCAGGAATAATTTTAGTGGGCGGAATAAGCGTTCCGTCCAAATCCGATGCAATAAGTTTAATCATAAGTTTATAGATATAATAACACTCAATCGCCTTGTTTGCAAGTATTTTAAGAGCTTAAACCAACGGGGCAAACAGACAGAGAAGGGAATCTTTAAGCTTGTTTAACGCATTGCGCCTGCGCTGTGGCAGGGGCTTGCTTAAAGCAAGACTTCGCAAAAAATCCTTTTCCAACTGAACTGTAAGTTCTCCGCCAAACAGTACTCCGTTTTCAAAGTTTAAACGCGTAGAGCGGAAGTCGAAGTTATAGCTCCCTATATATCCCTTGCCGTCGCATACCATACCCTTAAAGTGTATAAACCCCGGGGTGTAGGTATATACTTCGACGTCCCTTTCTAAAAGCCTTGCCCCATAGGTTAGGGATATTGCATAGGTAAGCTTTTTGTCGGGTACGGCGGGAATTATTATTTTAACGTCCGCACCCTTTTGTCTGGCATAGGCGAGGGCGTCGCACAGCTTTTCGCCCAAGCATAGGTAGGGGGTAAATATATGCACACGGCGTTCAGCACAGTATATTGCCTTGGCAATCTCATTTTCAAAAATTGCGTTGCTGTGCGGACTGTCGGCAATCGGAAGAGCAGGGGTAAGTTTTTTTTCAGGTTTAGTAAACCCCTCGCTTAAAGTTAGGTGAGGAGGTTCAACGTTGGATTTACCGTCATTATGAACGGGATAGGTTAGTTTGTCCGAACGGCTTTTCTTTTTTTCTATTCCGTCAAAGAGTTTTAAAAACAACTCCGCAAAGACAATTGCTATCTCCCCTTCAAACATAGCCCCGCCGTCCTTCCAAAAGGCGTGGGGAGAGGTGAGGTGGGCGTATTCGTCTGCAATATTGACCCCGCCCGTAAAGGCATACCTTTTGTCGATAACGGCTATTTTGCGGTGGTCTCGGACGTTAATGCTGTACAAGGGCAGGGGCAAGGGTTTGTGAAAGGACCTAATATGCGCCCCCGCTCTTTTAAGCCTTTTAAAGTCACGCTTAGGCAATCGCATTGCACAGCCGACGGCGTCGTATATTATCTTAACTTCAACTCCGCGTTGCAGGGCGGACAGCAAATTTTTATATATTCCCCGCCATATATCCCCCTTTGCAATGATGTAAAACTCTAAATAAACGCTCTCCTTTGCCAAAGAGATTAGCCTTGTCAGCTCCTCAAGGTAGTCAGCGCCGTCGTCATAGTATTTAGAGCGGTAATAACTTGAAATGGGCATAACCCTCTCTTCCCTGCCTTTAACGGTATGGGTTCTCGTTAAGAAGAATAGCGTTGCGCCCACAACGGGTAGCATTATAATTGCAACCAGCCAGGCGCACTTAAATTCCGACGGACTGTCGGAAGAAAACAGCATTACGCAGGCTGATACGGAGAGGGCGTAGGCAAAGAGAAGCACCACCGCTACGGGGAGTACCGAGTGGATATAAAGGCATAAAAAAATTATTGCGACAATAAACACCGCAATAATTAAAAGACATATAAAAAGTCGTGAAAATATAAGCTTAAATATGCGCATAGCGTTTATGTATGCGCCTTAAAGGACTTACAAAACAAGTTTAAGCACGTTCATTTTGGCGTTACGTGCAGAGTTTTGCGCAATGTCCGTAAGCAAAGCGTCAAGGTCGAACTTCGTATATACTTCCTTTTCAAAGTTGGTTAAGTCCAACGCTCCGTGAGTAAGCATATTTAAAGCCGTCTCGGTATAGCCGTATCCGTCCGAAACGGAGTAAATTCTTAAATTCTTGTCGAACAGGGGCGCCGTTTCGAGCGAGAAGTTGATTGTGCTGAAACCGCCTAAGACGAGGACTTTATTTCTTGCAAGTACCCTTGCAGGTACGGTAGAGGGGAGCTTGCAGTCGGAGGTGTAAATCGCCGCGTCGCATAAGGTTCCGCTTGTGGCGTTTTCGATGTTAGAGATAAGATTGTCGTCTGCCTCGAAGGAGAAGAAGGCACCGCTTCGTTTAAGCCTCTCAACGTTCTTGGGGTAGGTGTCGATAATTACAGGCACTAATTTGTGATAGATAGCAATTTGAGCGAGGACCGAACCGAAGAGTCCTGCGCCGATAATGGCTACGCTGTCGCCGGTGTTTAAGGCAAGCTTATCGAATATATTTTCGGCAAGAGCAACGTTTTCTATACATAGAGCCAACATATCGTCAACGCTGTCGGGAATGACGGCTACGTCGCTGTAATTGCATACCACGAAGTCACGCAAAAATCCGTCGAAGTCCTGAACCGCAAGGAGGGGGGATAGACATTCGGAGTGGTTTCCGCTCTTGCACTCAAAGCACTTACCGCAGGGGCGGTGGGCGTTAAGGCACACCCTTGCGCCGGGTTTTATACCGTAACAGTTTTCGCCCGTTTCGGTAACGATGCCTATTGCATTTCTGCCGATGGTGCGGGGGTAGGGTACTTTTTTGTCGCCCGTATAGCAAAGGGCGTCGTAAGCCGTTAGAAGTACGTGAGTAACCCTCACCTTTACTTGCCCTGCTCCAACGTTCATTTTTTGTTGATTTTGCTTTTCAAGCTTGTGCTGTGTTGTTAAAACCCAATTATCCATACGTTTCAATTATACGACTTTATAGGAAGTAAATCAACCCCTATTAAAAAGAAAAAGATAAAATTTTAATCGAAGTGCAAAATAATCGTCAATAAGTTCAAAAAACGATTGACTTATCGGGTTGATTTATTTATAATTGAAAGAGCATTTACAGAAAAATATTCAGCGAGGTGAAAATATGAAGCCCGATATACATCCCGATTATCACGAAGTGACGGTAGTATGCGCATGTGGCGCAACCTTTAAGACAGGTACTACCAAAAACGTTGAAACGCTCAAAGTGGATATCTGCAACAAATGCCACCCCTTCTTCACAGGCAAGCAAAAGCTTGTCGATACGGGCGGTCGCGTTGATAAATTCAAGAAAAGATATAACGTTTAAAAAGGGAGAGGGCTTCAGGTATAATTCAGCATTATATTTGAAGCCTCTTTTATTTATTCATTCTTTGCGCTTAACAACACAACAGGTCGGTTATAAATAAGGTATGAGCAGAAAAGAGAAAACTCAAAAGAAAAAATCCATATGTTCCACCGTAGGCGGTCAGGCGGTTTTAGAGGGAGTTATGATGATGGGAAAAACTTCCTACTGTACTGCCGTGCGCGATTCCGACGGTGAAATTCAGATTGAAAGAAAGCGCATAAACCGCTCTAAGGGAGTGCAAAGGGCGTCGAAAATTCCCTTTGTAAGGGGTTGCGTAAATATGGTTGCATCGTTAGGCAGGGGTATGCACGCCCTCAACCGCTCGGCGGAGGTCTATGGCTCTGACGATGAAGAGCCTTCGCGCATAGAAAAATGGTTTGCCGAAAAGTTTAAAACAAGCCTTGCAAACGTTATTACGATTATCGGCACGATATTGGGCGTTGCGCTTGCGTTCGCCCTCTTTATGTGGCTACCCCGTTTTTTGATTGACAGCGTTATTATTAAATATCTGTGGAAAACGCTCACCCAAAATTCAATTTGGTATTACGTCCTCTTGGGCGGATTTAAGCTTGTAATCTTTTTAGCCTATCTCGGATTAGTTATGATAATGAAGGATATCCGAAGGCTATACCGCTATCACGGCGCAGAGCATAAGACAATCAACTGCTACGAACACGGGTTGGAGTTGACCAAAGAAAACGTAATGAAGTCCTCTCGCATACACGATAGATGCGGAACTTCGTTTATGTTTATAGTACTGTTAATCAATATTGCTATAATAGGCGTGGTAAGCTATTATATCCGCATAGGCGATATACAAAACAGCGTCTTGCGTATGCTCGCCAATATCGGCATAGAGATAGTTCTGCTCCCCGTAATTACGGGAATTTCTTACGAGTTTTTAAAACTCTTTGCCCTAATCAAAGGTCCCGTAGGCGTAATATTCAAGTGGCCCGGCATACTCCTTCAAAAGGTGTTCACCACCCGTGAACCCGACGAAGAGATGGTGGAAGTTGCAATTTCCGCCTTTAAATCGGCAATGGAGATGGACGAAAATCCCGAAATGGAGGAAACTACCTTCATCACGGGCGGACTGCTCCCTAAAATGCTTGCAGAAACTAAAAAGACCTTTGCCGAGCATAAGATAGACGAGAGCGACGCCGAGTGGATATATTCGCTCGTATTAGAGATGGAGAGGAGCGAACTCGGCTCCCAAAGAATGATAAAGCCTTCGGAGGCAAGGCGGATAAAAGAGATTGTAGAAGAGCGTCTTACGGGTAGGCCTTTGTGGTATATCATAGGCGACGTCGATTTCTACGACTGCAATATAAAGGTTGACGAAAGGGCTTTAATTCCCAGACCCGAAACCGAGATTTTAGCTCAGCAGGCTTCTAACGCGGTAGAGGACGGCGACAAGGTTTTAGACCTGTGTACGGGAAGCGGTTGTATAGCAATAGCAATTGCCAAGCACTTAAAAGGCAAAAAAGTACAGATTACAGGTGCGGACGTTTCGGACGCGGCGCTTATGCTTGCCAAGGAAAACGCCAACTACAATTCCGTAGATATAAACTTCGTTCAAAGCGATTTGTTCTCTAAAATTCACGGAAGGTTTAATCTAATCGTCTGCAATCCGCCCTACATAAAGAGCGGGGAGATTCCCTATCTTCAAAGGGAAGTTAAGGACTACGAACCGCGAATTGCCCTTGACGGCGGTAACGACGGGCTTGACTTTTACAGAAGGCTCTCAAAAGAGATTTCAAGATATATCGCCCGTGGCGGTATGCTTATGCTCGAAGTGGGAGAAGGTCAGGCGGGAGACGTATTAAAACTGTTTGAAAAACGAGACTATGCTATGATAGTCAAGGACTTTTCAGGCGTTGACAGATTTTTAAAAATAGCGTTCTAACGCACACTAAGTTTGGGCAACCGCATAGGTTGCCCTTAAAAGTAAATCGGCAATATTATGAATACTAAAATTACAGACATATACAACAGATATAAAACTTTAACGGAGAAGCTTTCCGACCCCTCTATCCCTGCAGGGAGCGAGGAGTGGACCAAGATTGCAAAAGAGCAGTCCGAGCTTATGGAAACGGCGTCTAAGTACGAGGAGTACGTTGCCGAAGAAAAAAAGCTTACACAGGCGGAAGAGGAACTCCGCACAGAAACGGACGGCGAGATGAGGGAACTTCTTAACGAGGAGATTCTCACTTGCAAACGCCGTATGGAAGAGATTGACGAAGAGCTTAAAATTCTCCTTCTGCCCAAGGATAAGAACGACGACAGAAACTGCATTATGGAAATCCGAGGAGGAGCAGGCGGAGAGGAGGCGGCTCTCTTTGCGGGTCAACTCTATCAGATGTATCTCCACTACTGCGATAAGCACCGTTTAAAGGTGGAGGTAGTCGATGAAAATGCCACCGAACTCGGCGGTATTAAGGAAATAGTTTTAAACGTTTCGGGCAAGGACGCCTATAAACAGCTTAAATTTGAAAGCGGAGTTCACCGTGTTCAAAGGGTACCCGAAACCGAATCGCAGGGCAGGGTGCATACTTCCACCGCAACGGTAGCCGTTATGCCCGAGGCGGAGGACGTCGAAGTAGAGATAAGGGACGAGGACGTTCGCGTTGACGTCTATCGCTCGTCGGGTGCAGGCGGACAAAAGGTTAACAAGACCGAAACGGCTATCCGTTTAACGCACTTCCCTACGGGCATTGTAGTAACCTGTCAGGACGAGAGAAGCCAGCTTAAAAATAAGGACAAGGCGTATAAGGTTCTGCGTTCAAGGCTGTATGATTATTACAACGGCTTAAACCGTTCGGAGCAGGACGCACAGCGTAAATCGCTCGTCGGCAGGGGAGACAGGTCAGAGCGTATCCGTACCTACAACTTCCCCCAAGGCAGAGTAACCGACCATAGAATAGGTCTTTCGTTATTTTCCATAGACAACTTTATGTTAGGCGATTTGGACGAGATGATAGAGGCGTTGACGATAGCAGAACGTGAACGTCTATTAGCTGGGGAGGAATAACTAACTTCTCTTCATATATACATCGCAATACTGTGTCAGGCTACGTTTTTCTCGGGTCATTTACGGTTTTAGTAAACTCCCCGTCGAAAAGCCTCGCCTTCCTTGTCTTGCTTGTATCTATGAAGAGGGACTTACCCGAATAAGGTAAAGAATATTAGAATAATAATCACCTTGTTATTGCTATTTCTTTATCCGTCATTGCGAACGGAGCGTAGCGGAGTGTGGCAATCTCAGAGTCCAAAGTGACCAACCATTCTTGCCTTCCCTAAAGAATAGGGAAGGTGTCATACACGAAGTGTATGACGGAAGAGTTTGAATATTAAAATAATAACCACATTTATTATTTAATTTCTTTTGTTCCCCCTCATCAGTCACATAAAAGTGACAGCTTCACCCCCAAGGGGGGGGGAAGCCAAGGGGAAGTCCGCCCATACCCGATGAGATTGCCACACACCTCGCAATGTTGCTTGGTGTTACATTCGTGCCGTTGCAAGCAACGGGGCGCAATGACGCACCTATATTGTGCCTTGTTTGATTAGTGACAAGTTGGTCTAACGACTAAGCAATAAAGATACATAGTCAAGGCATTGCCTTGCTTGATTGGTGATAAGTAAGTCTAACGATTAAGCAATTAAGATACATAGTCAAGGCATTGCCTTGCTTGATTAGTGATAAGTTGGTCAAGTGATTAGTAATTAAGATACATCGCCGTGGGGCGACCCCACCCTTGACAAAATTTTAGTTTTAAGTATAATAATAGGTATGAAAAGCAATCGTTCTTCAGAGGACTATTTAGAAACCGTTCTTCTTCTCTCCGAAGAGTTACAGGACGTGCATCAAATAGAAATCGCCAGAAAGTTAAACGTCTCTCAACCGGCGGTCTTAAAGGCGCTCAAAAATTTAAAAAGCAAGGGGTATATAGATACCGACGGACTGCATATCCGCCTTACGGCATTAGGTAAGGAGTATGCAGACAAAGTCTATCATATGCACTGCACAATAAGGCAGTTTTTACTTTTACACGGAGTGGAGGAAAAAATTGCCGATAGAGATGCGTGCGAAATAGAGCATTGCATCTCCCCCGAAACTTTTTCCGCAATGGAAAAGTACGTAAAGGAAAAATCTTAATTTACATAGGCAACGCCGACCTCAATGGTCGGCGTTTTTGTCGCCAAGGTTCGGCGTTTTTCTCACCTTAAAAACTTATTCAACTTCATAGATATTATCAATCTTTCCGCCCTCTATATCCACGGCATAGTACTTAACCTTAAATAAATTTTTAGAGAGCGGATAGACCAACCCCACCGCGTCTATATCCCCGTGCTTTTGATAAAAGGAGGAGTGGGGAATGGCAACGTCCGTAAACTCACCCAAATAGGACGGCAAATCTTCCGCCCTGTCTTTAATACTATCGCTTAAATACTCTGCGAAGTCGCCGTGAGTTAAAAGACTTTCAAAAAAGGCAAAGGGAATAAGCTTTATGGGCGTATCTCTCGTGCTGAAGGTTTTGCTGTCCGTAAGCGTCATTTTATCCCCGTCGTAGGAAAAACGGCAGACGGCGTAGTGTCCTATACACGTCTCGAAATTGACCCTTACTTCAAGCATATCCCCTGCCTTCCAACTTTCAACAGAGTTTAAAAAGACCATTTCACCCCTTTCGGAGATTATGCACAGGCACTTATCTCCGCTCAGCGCGAGTGCGTTATATCCGCCTATGCTCACCTCGCTAAAGCATGCCTTTTCAAAGCTTTCTGCAAGATCGTACAAATTGCACCTTTCGCCCTCGCAGTTGAGATAAACCCTGCCCCCTTCGCAAAAAAGGGTGGCAAGTATGCCGTTAAAATTTGCCTGTGCTATGACTTTAATCGGCTTATATGCCCTTTCAAACCTATGAATATAGACGACGGCTTCGTCCTCGCATAGATATATCGATAGAAAGGGCGGAGGGTTTTTAAACAGCTCTTCGCAAATAAAAAAGCTTACGGGCAGAAGCTCTCCGTCGGGGATAACCTCGGCAAGAATTTTTTCCTTTAATTCGGCTTGAATAAACTTTTCAAACCCACCTATTATCCCTACGTACGCACCGTTAAGCTTAAGGGCGGAGCTAACCGCGGAAAGAAAATAAATTTTGCTCATCTTTTATTATTAAATGTATAAACTAATCCTTTTATGTCAATAAACCTTGCGTAATCAAAAAGACAAGGAGGCGTTATGGAAAAAATCAACGGCTATACAAAAGAGGAGGCGGAAAGCTTAGTAAAATTTGTCTGCGAAGGTAAGGGCAAGGGCAAGACGCTTACTGCGATTTTTGAAGAATACGCAAAAAAGGCAGGCAGGGCAAAGGGCAGTGTGCGCAACTACTATTACGCCCTTTTAAAGAGTACGGACAATAAGGAAGTAAGTAAAATGTTAGAAGGTACAAATCTAAAGGCGGAGGACGTCCGTCCCTTTACCGACGAGGAGACGGACAAGATTTTAAAGGCGATTTTAATGCAGAAGAGCAAGGGCGTCTCTGTCCGTCGCGCCGTCTTAAACATTGCGGGCGGAGACGATAAGCTTATGCTCCGCTACCAAAACAAATACCGCAACGTAATGGCAAAACAGCCCGAAAGGATAGAAAAGCTTATGAAAGAGGCAGGCTATAAGATAAATGAAGAGGAGCAAAAAGCTATAGAGGACAAGATTAACCTTTTATACGACGAACTCAACGCGAGTTTAAAAGAGGAGAATAAACGCCTTACCGCCGTAATCAAAAGACTGACGGATGAAAACTTTTTGTTAAGACTGCAAGTAAAAAATTTACAGTCATAGTTTTATATCATACCGCCCATACTCATAGAAAGCGTAAAACGCTAAAGAGGTGAATATGGAAAAATTTATAACAGGACTCGTCATAGGTATGGCGGGTGGCGCACTCTTGGTGGCAAACAACTGTAAACTCCGCAACCTCGTCAAAAAGAATCAGGAAGACGTGATGAAGAAATGCGAGAGTTATATAGACAAAAAGCTGTCCGAAAACGGGTGCGAATGTGATTCTGCGGACTGTATGACTTCCGAAGAATAAAAAGGGAAAGGCTGTCTTTCCAAAGCAAAAAAGAGGGGTTCGTCCCCTCTTTTTAATTTTCGTTAAGGCGTACAGCCCTAAATATGCTTTAATTACTTGTTTTCATAGTAGAGCTTTTGCATAGTCTCTAAAGCAATTGCACAAATTTCGTCCTCGGTCTTTCCCTCTGCAAGCATTTGGTTGACGTATATGGGCGGAGCAATTACAATCTTTCTCTTTTTACCGCCGATTAGGTACATACTATATACGGGTAAATCGACTTTCTTAGTCTTATAATAAAGCTTAGCCAAGGTCAAAAAACCCTTGTTAAAACTTTCGGGGGGATTTATATAACCTTTTGTGGAGTCCTCGGGGAAGATTAGTATGGGGCTGTTTTCGTCTAAGATTTTACAGCTCGTCTTAACAGAAGTAATAAATCTGCTGTCCGTGTAGGTGGGTATAAGTCCTATCGCCCTGTATATCATTTTGGAAATGGGGGTAAACAGAGTGGCTACTATAAATGCCTTTGCCTTGTTCCAATGGAGTTTTTGTATGTAAAACGTGTGGTATAAATAATTCCAACGCTCCTTTGCGTTGCCGAACATGGGGGACGCACCCCACCCCGTAAGCAAAAGAGGGAAGTACATCTCATACGTCATAGGTCCGTCCGCACCTGCGTGGTTGCTTAAATATATTGCCTTAGGTTCTAATTCTCCGCCCGAAAGGTTTATAACCTCGGGTCTGCGTTTAAATATCTTTAAAAAGACCTTTAAGCATTTAATACCAACCCCTCTTTTTAATTTTACCTTGTATTTGTAAGGCTTAGACATACTTTAACCCCTTTTGTTGCCGAACTTAGTTGACGATAATTATACATTAAAAAGATTATTTAATCAACAATTTTATTATAATTTCACCCTTTATTGACAAAACCGACAATAAGACCTATAATATCTATATTGTAGAAAACCTATGAAGAGCATTAAATTTATAAAGTTTAAGACGGGGTTACAGACAAATCTTGCCCACCTGATAAGAATTTTTAATAAAAGAGTAAGCGGAGTTAAAGCTACCTATAATTTAAACTATTGCGGTGATAAAGATAAAGAACACGCCCTCGACGTGATGAGTGTAAAAGGGGAAAATCTGCCCTGTGTAATCTACTTCCACGGAGGCGGTTGGTGCGTATATGATAAAAGCCTTTTCCGCTCTACCGCAAAAGAGCTTGCCTCCTGCGGTACGGTGGTGTTTAACTGCAATTTCCGCTCTGCCCCCGAACATTCCTTAAAGGATATGGAAGAGGACGTATCTTCGGTTGTCGAGTTCGTAAAAAGCAGGGCAAAGGACTTCGGCGGAAATCCTCAAAAGATTATTCTTTCAGGCGACAGCGCAGGGGCGCACCTGCTTGCGCTCTACATAAATAAGCTTACGCTCAGCAATATTGCCGAGGCAAAGCGGTTTATCGGTTGTGCGTTTTTCTACGGAGTGTATGATTTATCTCTGTTAGACGGGGTGGAGTTTAACAATAAGGAGGCGTATTTGCAGTCGGTTATACCTAATAATATGCCCGACAGGGAAAAATATATGGCGGAGTATTCCCCCATAAATTACATATCTTCTGCTCTCCCTCCCGTGTTGATTTGTTGCGGTATGGTTGATACCCTGTCGGAGGGGCAGTCGCTTAGATATATATCGGCGTTAAAGGAAAAGGGCGTTAGGGCGGAAAGCTTGATTTTCCCCCAAGAGGATAAAAAGGCGCGCCACAGATTTATTACCTTTGCAAACAGCCCCGACGCTAAAAAGGCGTTTAAGGCGTTCAAAGAGTTTATTCGCTCACTTTAATGCTGACTTTAAACGCAATTTGCTTTTTTGTTAAATTACTTGAAATATGCGTTATTAAATGATATAATGGCAGAAGTTAGAATATAATCAAATTGATATTGTTTTGACGGGAAGCCGTCAAATAACTTTAAGGGAGGGTTTATGGAGAGATACGTTGCATTCGATATAGGCGATAAGCGTATAGGCGTTGCCATATCCGACCCCTTCAATACCTACGCCCTGCCTTCCGTAACCTACCACCGTAAGAACTTCAGAGAGGATATTTCAGCACTCGTTAAGATTGCTAACGAAAAGGGGGCAACTACAATCGTTTGCGGACTTCCCGTAAACTTCGACGGAAGCGACGCCCTTCAAACGCAAAAGACGGAGAGGTTTATCTCTGCTTTAAGGGAGGCAACGACCATTCCCATTGTATGCGAGGACGAACGTTTTACGACGATGATGGCACACGAAACGCTCATTTCCGAGGGTATGAGAAGGGAGAAGCGTAAGTCCTACGTAGATGCACTCGCCGCCGCAAACATTTTAGACGGTTACTTGCAAAAAATAAATAAGGGTAAGGGCGGTAACGGTTAACGTTATATTTGTTAACGTTAACGCTCGCACCTAAAATAAAAGGAGATATATTATGGCAGATATGGAGACAAAGGAAGCAGAGATTGACGAGGACGGCATAATCGAACTTGTCGATGACAACGACAATATAGTTAAGTTTAAACTTTTGGACGTTACGGAGTATAAGGGCAATAAGTATGCGCTTTTAATGCCCGCCGAACCCAACGACGACGTGGCAGAGGACGAAGTTGCAATCTTCCTTTTCAAAGAAGAGGAGGCAATCTTAGCGCCCATCGAAGACGACGATTTACTTCAGGAAGTGTTTGATTATTGGCAGTCGGAGGCGGACGAAGAGGAGTAATATCTTCTCTTCATATACTACTCTGTAAATATGCGTCGTATTTCTGCGTTGTGTTCCGCTCCGCCTCAGTCATTTACGATTTGAGTAAACTCCTGTCGGCAAATCCGCAGGCTCCTGCTCTTGCTTGTATCTTCGCAGAGGGACATAGTTGAGTGGTCTGCGTTGTGTTCCGCTCCGCCTCGGTCATTTACGATTTGAGTAAACTCCCGTCGGCGGTGCTCACACGTCTTGAACTACTCGCATCTTTCCAGAGGGACTTGGTTGGGCTGTGACTTCTAACTGCTTGGGTGCGGTAGGCCGTCATTGCGAACGGAGCCGTAGGCGGAGTGTGGCAATCCCAGAGTCCTAAGTGATTAAAAAACAGGGCTCCCGCAAAAGATTTTCTTTGAAAAGATTTTGTGGGAAGAGGAGAGGCAACGAAGCAAAGTATGCCTTTGATTTTAATAAAGGCATTAAAGCGCAGTTTGCCTTGACGAGTGGCAATCCCAAAGTCCTGAGCGACCAGCCCACTTGGCTTCCCTAAAGAATAGGGAAGCTGTCGCTTTAGCGACTGAAGAGTTTGAATATTCAAAATAATAATCACCACATTTATTATTTATTCTTTAATTAGTATTATTACTACCCCTCACCGGTCACATAAATGTGACAGCTTCACCCCCAAGGGGGGAAGCCAAGGTAATGTGTTTACCGTTTCGTCACCATACACCAACAAAAGGAGAAAGAATATGAAAAAAGTCTTAAAGTCGGGAATAGTAACGGCTATTGTTTCGGCTGTCGTTGCGCTGTGTATAACGCTTAGCGGTTGTTTTTCGGTAAAGCCCAAATACTATTCCAAAGAGGGTATGAACATAACGCTCAACAGTTTATTTACCGAACTTATTGTTGAAGAGTTTACGGCAACTTACGTAAGCGTGAACAGCCTTGTTATGGCGCTTAAAGAGGACTTTTCCGATACGACCGTATTAACAAAGGACACAACCTTACAAGAATATACTTCGCTTGTAATTGATAACGCCCCCGTCGCCGTATCGGAAGTCAATGCAAGGGAGGGCAAGGAGTATCTTTGGTTTACTTACGAAAACGTATCGGAGGGCAAAACCTTCTTCTACCTTGCCACAACCCATAAAGCAAGCGACGCGTTCTGGCTTATTCAGTTCGCCTGCGAAGTATCTAAGGGAAGCAGTATGCAAAACACCTTCCTCGGTTATGCTGACACCGTAACCTTTACGGAGCAGTCAGCGCAAAGCAACGGCTAATACTTACAAACAAATTAAAAAAATCAGGGCGGAATTGTGTAAAATATTGCAGTTCCGCCATATGTTTTTCTTTACAAGTAAATTTTTTTATGTTAAAATACCAAAGCTATAAAAAATTCACACCCGTAAAGCAGGTATTCC
>JBJEVA010000070.1:0-17214 GCA_051884115.1 Candidatus Coproplasma sp.
TATGAAAAAATGTTGTGGCCTTTTTCTTAGACCACAACATTTATTTTAGAACCATAATTTTCTCAAATAATCAATCAGCCCGAAAACATAATGCTTTCGGGCTGATTGATTAAACTTTTATTAAATTGTAAATTATTTCTTCTTTTTTGCTACCGCTACTCTTGTCTTTTTAGTAGTTGTTTTCTTAGGCTTAGCCTCGGTCTTGGTTTCTGCAATTGCAACGTCCATTCCTTCAGCTTGTTTCATTTTAACGTAAGCAACAGCACAAGGGCAATTAACGGTTTTATCACAGCCGTTACAGAAAGGTGCATATGTACCGCACAAATCTTGTCCGAGTTGATAACTGTTTTCATACTTGTCAACGTCTATAACGCTTTGAATATTAGCTAAATTTTCCTCCGTTAAAACGTTGGGCATTGTTTTTAAAAGCTCTAAGGGAGCATTTTCATTCCACATAATTTTTTCTCCTTAAATAAAATATTGTAAATAATATTTGATAAATATTAAATCTCTTTAACAGACATAATACTGAGTATTTCCTCGTATTTGCTCTTGTTAAACGAAATACTATCGGGCAAAGTTACAGAGGCGGCTCCTGCCGCTACTCCGCACTTTAAAATCTCTTCGCAATCAGCACCCTCCGAAAGTGCTTTTGTCGCAGAGGCGACCATTGCGTCTCCTGCACCTGCCGTTGAATTGATTGCAACGTTTAACGAAGTGCAGAACAACGTTCTATCTCCGTCATAGATAACCGCACCGCTCTTGCCAAGCGATAAAAGCACACGTTTTGCCCCCATTTCATAAAGGCTTTTGCATGCCCTTTTCATAGTGCTAAGGTCTGTAATTTTTGTATGTAAAGCAGACTGCAATTCGCTTAAATTGGGCTTTGCCAAATCAACTCCGCATTCAACGGCTTTTATAAGATTTTCAGCATTGGTATCTACAATTTTTAAGATTCCTTTTGGTACTTCTTTTAATAATTGCGGTAAATAATCCTTTCCGAGACCTTCAGGACATTCACCGGAAAATACAACAGTATCACACTTAGGGCAGATTTCAGTAAAAAGACTTTTAAGTTCTTCACCGTCTTGTATTGTTAAAGGCGTTGCCTCTTCAACCACTTCGGTAAGCATACTACGGCTATCAATAAACTTATAGTCTTCCTTTACCCTACCCTGTTTCCAGACGAATTTATACGTAACGCCTTCTTTATGTAAGCCCTGTTCAAACTGCCTACCGTTACCCTCGAACATAAATCCCGTAGCAAACGAGTCGCCCTCTAACCTTGCAATACCTGTTGCAACGTTTAAAGCATTACCCGTCATAAAAATACGCTTACTGATAACTTTGTTTGTCTTACCGACAGCAAGACTATCGACTTCGACGAAGGTTTCGAGACAGGGGTTTAAACTTACGCTTAAAATCATATTACTATAAATTCCTAATATTACATAAAAAACCGCTTAGAAAAAGCGGTTTTTGCTTTTACATTGAAATCATTTGAAGCGTTTCGTACAATTCGTAGTTAAACTTCTTTTTCATACTAACTGCTTCTATTATATCCATATCGATAATTTCGTTCTTGTGAATACCGACAACCCTGTTTCCGATACCGTCCTTTAACAGTCGAACAGCTTTATTACCGAACTGAGCCGCTAACATTCTATCTGCCATAGAGGGCGAACCGCCTCTTTGGATATGTCCGATTGAAGTAGGACGAACGGAATAAGTAGTGACAGCCTGCAACTGCTTAGAAAATTCTTCCGCAGTGCATACGCCTTCGGCTACGACAACGATATTGGAATGTTTGCCGTTTGCCCTTGAACGGTTTATTCTCATAACGATATCGTCGAGGTCAAACACAACTTCGGGAACTACGATAATTTCAGCACCGCTTGCAATACCGGCATACAAAGCTATATCACCGCAACGCCTACCCATAACTTCAACGACGGAAATTCTTTCATGTGAAGTCATCGTATCTCTAAGTTTATTTATAACGTCGATACAGGTGTTAACGGCAGTATCAAAACCCAAAGTATAATCAGTATATTCAAGGTCGTTGTCAATAGTGCCGGGAATACCAATAGTTGGAATTCCGTATTCTTCGGACAAGCATTTTGCGCCCCTGAACGAGCCGTCGCCACCGATTACTACAAGGCCGTCTATGCCCCTCTCTTCAAGAGTTTTAACTGCTTTTTTCTGTCCTTCTTTTGTAAGCATTTCAAGACATCTTGCCGTTCTGAGCTTTGTACCGCCACGCTGAACAATATCGGAAACCGAACGCATTTCCATAGAAACCATCTCGTTATCGATAAGTCCCTGATAACCGCGTTCGATACCGTAAACTTCCATGCCGTAATAGAGTGCCGTTCTTACAACCGCCCTAATACAGGCATTCATACCGGGGGCGTCGCCTCCACTCGTAAGTAAACCTATTCTCTTCATGATAATACCTCCGAAAGAGCCTTTCCCGTACAGACGGACTAACCGTCATGCCCCCTTAAAAAATGTACGGATTTGGTTTTCATTCATTTACATAATTATATCAAAGCAAAAAAATATTTACAACCTTTTTCAATAGAAAATTAAAAATGACGTTATTTATTCAACGTATTTGATATCATTTTCAGTAATAAATCCGCTAAGTTCGGCTAAAAGTCCTTTACAATAGTTTATTCCGTGCGGTAATTTATATTTTTTACCACCCCTGACTATAGCACAAATGGTTGCTCCGTCATAATTTGAAAGCATAGCTACGAACTCGTCAAAATCACTTTCGCTCAGATTGCTTGCGTTAAGCCAAAGCACAGGCGGTTTTTTAGCCGTTGCACCCTGTGTTTTTTCGGCATATGGAGTTACGTCAAATTCAGTTACCGAATCGACAATAATAGAAGGTTCATCCTCTTTCGACATATCGAGTTTGCCCTTTAATCTGACGATTTTGTCGTTAGCCAAAACCGATTTTATTCTTTCAAACACAGAAGGGAAAGCTACGCAATCAATGGAGCCGTAGATGTCTTCAATAGTTATAAACGCCATCGAAGCCCCCGAACTCTTTGTGGTGGTTCGCCTGATAGCGGTTATAATACCGCCCATAGTAATCTGTATTCCATCCGAAATTTTATTGTAGGTACGTATGCCGTCCTCGTCTTCCATATAGTCGGTAAGATAGGAACAATTAAACGAACAATCGTTAAACGCCGACATATATTTTTCAAACGGGTGTCCGCTTACATATACGCCTAAAACAAGCTTTTCCTTTGATAGCTTATCCATAAGCTCGAATTCCGGAATCTTAGGATAGTTTACTTCAAGCTTACTCTCTTCAATGATATCACCAAACAAGCTGATTTGCGCCCCGCTCTTCTGTTTATTTATCGACGCCGCCCTGTTATAGAGTTCGTCATAAACAGCGTAGAGCTGTGAACGGGCAACACCCATTTCGTCAAAGGCGCCTGCAAGAATAAGACCTTCAATAATACGCTTATTTACAACACCTGCACAGCGCAGTAAAAAGTCGGGGAAATCTTTAAATAGTCCGTGTTCCGTCCTCTCTTTTATAACCTCGTCTATTGCCGCCTGACCAGAACCTTTAAGTGCAGAAAGTCCGAAACGGATACCGTCGCTTTCAACAGAGAATGCCGTCTTTGACTTATTTATATCAGGAGGGAACACCTTCATTCCCTTGTCTTTAAGGTAAATAACATACTTAGTTATTTCATCTATTTTGTTTAAGCGGTTATTTAAAAGAGCGCAAATGAACTCTTTGCAGTAATATTTTTTAAGCCAAGCCGTCTGATAAGCCAAAGTAGCATATGCCGCGGCGTGAGATTTATTAAACGCGTATGAAGCAAAGCCTTCCATATGGGAGAAGATTTTTGAGGCAACTTCAGCTGAAATCCCGTTAGCCACACACCCAACAATTTTAGAACCATTGGTGTCGCTTATACCGCCGTTAATAAACTTCTCCTTTTGCGCCATAAGGGTTTTCTTGTCTTTTTTACCCATTGCACGGCGTACAAGGTCTGCCTCACCGAGAGAGAAACCTGCCAAGAATTGGAAAATCTGCATAACCTGTTCCTGATAAACGGGAACACCATACGTGACTTTAAGTATCTTCTCCTCCTGAGGGCAGTCGTAAGTTATAGGCTCTTCACCGTGTTTTCTTCGGCAGAAGCTGTCGATGAATTGCATAGGACCGGGACGGTAAAGCGAAACGCCTGCAATCAGGTCTTCAAGACAGTCGGGACGGAGCTGTTTCATAAACCTCTTCATTCCCCCTGCTTCAAGCTGGAACACGCCGTCGGTATCGCCTTCGGAAATGAGTGCGTATGCACCGGCGTCGGTATAACCTATCTTTGTGAAATCGACTTCAAAACCTGTATCTTCTTTAATGTAATCACAACATTTTTTAATATCGGTAAGCGTAACTAAGGCAAGGAAGTCCATCTTCAACATTCCAAGGGCTTCGATTTCCTTAGCAACGTATTGTGTGGTAATATCCTTACCGTTACGTGAAAGAGGAACGTTATCGGCAATTTTTTTACGGCAAATGACAACGCCTGCGGCGTGCATACCCGTCTGGCGGGGCATGCCTTCAATCTGCATTGCCATATCAACAACCTTTTTAAGAGTTTGGTCCTCTTCATAGATTGTGCAGAACTCTGCGTTTCTTGCTACCTTTAATTCGTTGAGCTTATCCTCTATTTCCTTTTTCTTTTCGGGGTCAGTTTCTTCGTTGAGTTTCTTTTCCGTAGAAGGAATACGCCTACCCAACAAGTCGCCTATAGAAGTTTTACCATCCATTATTTTGGTAAGCCTGTCCGTTTCGGAATAGGGAACGCGCATAACTCGTCCGACGTCTTTAATTGAGTTTTTAGCCGCCATTGTGCCAAAAGTTACAATCTGACAGACGTTTTCGGGGTGATATTTCTGCCTTACGTATTCAATCGTTCTGTAACGGTTATCCGTACAGAAGTCGATATCGAAGTCGGGCATAGAAACTCGGTCGGGGTTCAAAAATCTTTCAAAGAGTAAATCGTACTGCAACGGCTCTACGTCGGTTATTCCTATCGAATAGGCAACGATAGAACTTACGCCCGAACCTCTTCCGGGTCCTACGGGAATATCGTTTTCCTTGGACCAATTTATGAAATCCCAAACTATAAGGTAATATTCGGCATAACCCATTCGGCAGATTACTCCCAATTCGTAATCTGCTCTCTCCCTCTGCACTTGCGTAACCGTACCGTAACGCCTTATAAGTCCTTCGTCGGTAAGCTTTCTTAAATACTCTTCAGGAGTAGAACCGTCGGGCGGTTCATAACCGGGGATAAGCGAAGTATCCCTTATGGGATAACCTTTTTTGTCGAGGTTAAAAGCAGGTTCCGTTACTTTATTTGCAATCACCCTCGTATTACTAATCGCTTGGGGGAGATTGGGAAAGAGTTCCGCCATCTCGTCACCCGATTTAAAATACATCTCTTGCGAGTCAAATTTCATTCTTTTAGGGTCGTCGAGAGTCTTTTTGGTCTGTATGCATAAAAGCACGTCCTGCATTTCTGCATCTTCTTTTCTTAAATAATGGACGTCGTTGGTCGCGACAAGCTCTACGCCTATTTCGTTTGCAAGCTTAACCAAAAGGGGCAGAACAGCCCTCTCCTCTTCAATTCCATGGTCTTGAATTTCAATATAGAAATCTTCGCCGAAAATATCTTTAAGGTACAGCGCCATTTCCTTTGCGCCTTCATAATCGCCTGCAAGCAACCTTCTCGGTATTCCGCCGGCAAGACAGGCAGAAAGACAGATGACGCCTTCAGAATGTTCTTTTAAGACCTTATAGTCAATCTTCGGTTTATAGTGGAACCCATCGACAAACGCCATAGAATCAAGCTGAACGAGGTTTATATAACCCGCCCTGTTCTTTGCAAGAAGAATAAGGTGTTCCGCCGTATTCCCTTCGTGAACGTTTAAATCTTTGGTCATATAAAATTCACAGCCGATTATGTATTTTAAGCCTGCCGCAGCTGCCTTTTCTGCAAAATGAAGGGTGCCGTACATATTTCCGTGGTCGGTCATACATACGGTGTCTATCCCGTTATTTTTACAATAGCTAATTAAATTGTCGATTTTACACGCTCCGTCAAGGAGAGAGTATTCGGTATGAAGGTGTAAATGAACGAAATCAGTCATAATTTTTCCCGTTAGTAATTAAAGCAATTGCGACGACATCGCAACGATTTTTCTCATTCTGTGGTTAATACAGCTTTTTGTTATTCCAAGCCTGTCGGCAAGCTCCTGCATAGAAGCGTTTTTATCGGCAAGACGAGCTTCGGCAACCTCAAACAAGTTTTTATCAAGACTTTGTAACCCGACTGTCTGCGATATAACTTCAATAGCCTTAATCTGCGCAACCGAAGCTTTAACGGCTTTATCAATATTAGATACAGAACAGTTGCTTACCCTGTTAGCGTTGTTGCACTTATCTTTAAGTTCTACTATTCTGTTAAGCCTTTGAATACTGTTTTCAACTTGCATTACGCTTAGAATGTCGCAAATCACCTCGTTGCTCTTTGCATATACGACAACGCTGTCTTTTCTTACAACGAGTTTAGCTAAAATTTCGTAATAACATAAAATATCACAGAAATCTCCTGCCGTATATTTGTTGGAAAATATAATTTCAAAGTGATAGCCCGTCCTGCTGTAAGTCTGCTCTTCAGGCAAAGTACAGCTCCCTCCGCCTAAAAAAGCACCTTTAATATATGAAGCCTTACAACATTCTTCCCTCACTATTTTATCTAAAACGTTAAAAACAAGAGAAATACCTTTGTCTGTAACCTTTAATAGCCCTAACCTATGCAAAACGTCGCAGGAATCTTCGCTAAAATATTCTATCTTATATTTATCCTTACCGCTTTTTAAATCGTATTCCGAACCGCTTAGAGTAAGTTGTATGCCGAATGCCGAAGCAAAAAGTCCGCAAATGTAGCTTGCAGTCTGCTCATTTTCGGTAATAAATTCAAAGCCGTAATTTCCGTTGCGATAGATAATACTACCGCTTGTCCTAATAAATGCAGATAAAAAAGCAATTCTGCAACACTGTTTTTTAATTTTTTGAGCAATTATTTCGTTTTTTAATTCTTCGGTGAACGTAGCCATACTTATGCGTGTGCCTTTTTATATTCTGCAAAACGGAAAGAAGGCAATCTGCCGTCTATATTGTCAATTCTGTCAAGGGGGAAAGAACAATCTTTTAAAAGCTCTTTGGCAATCTTTAAATCGCCGACTCTGTCGCAAGAATGTGCATCGGAATCAATCACAAACCTAGCTCCCACAGATGCCATCATATCCAACTCGTCGGGGGAAACGTGGCGTTTTTTTGTATTTATTTCAATATAAGTGCCGTAATCGGCACATGCTTTTGCAACTTCTTTTAAATCGCAACAGCACTTATAGTTAATGTGAGTAACAATATCAACAGGGTTGTTTTTAATTGCATTTATATAAGCTTTCGTGGTGTTGTCTATTACGCTTTGAGAAGGCTTTTTGCCAAGCTTATAAGCCGTATAATTGCAAAGCATAATATTATAAAAATCGTTAAAACTCTTATATTTTAACACTTCGTGAATACCGAAAAGGTACAAATCGAAATTATAAAGGTCACTTTCCTTCATATCCGTATCGCCGTCAATAGAAATGAGATTACTCTCCATTCCCATAAGAACTTTAACGCCCGTAAGCCGTTCAGCTTCGTCAATTTCTTTTCTTAAATCACCAAGACGCTTTCTTTTTAAACCGAATAAAAGGTGATTAAACCCATGGTCGGTAATTCCAATTTGACGTAAACCTAAATTTTTACCGGCATAAGCATTCTCCAAAACGGTATTTTTTCCGTGAGAATAAGGCGTATGGGTATGATAATCAGCTGTTAAAATCATTAAATTCTCCTATGTAGGCAACCTCTTCGCAAAGCATTACGCCCGTCTTAATATAAACTTCGCGTTTAACTAAATCAATAAGACGTTTAACGTCGCAAGCACTATCACCTTCATTTATAATAAAATTAGCGTGAACGGGACTTACGTAAGCTTTGCCGATTCTTTTTCCTTTAAGCTCTGAAGCATCAATTAAAAAACCTGCGGAAAAATTTCCTTGCGGATTTTTAAATACGCAACCGCAACTTTTACCCTTCGGTAAATGCGCCCTGCGGTTTTTAAAGTATGAGATAGAATTTTCTATTTTTTCTTTAGTTGAAGGCTCAACACGTATAATTATTGCTAAAATAAACGCGTTTATGTCACACAGAGTACTATGTTTATAAGTAAAATTGCAGTTTTGGACAGAAAATTTATGTATTTTACCATCAAATACAATAACCTGTTCTACATTGTTTCCTATGCAAAATTCACCTACACCTGCATTCATATAGGTTATTCCGCCAATTGTTGCAGGTATTCCAAAAAGATACTCAAGACCGCCAAGCCTTTTTCTCTTACAATAATTTAAAAGCTCGCTAACATTCGTCCCTGCAAGACAAAGCAACTTATCTTGCGACAGTCTTATTATACCTTTAAGATGCGTAGTCAAAATTACAGCTCCGTCAAAGCCCGAATCCGACGCTAATATATTAGAGCCGTTTCCAACTACTCTATAATCTATACCGCCTTTAACACACCTATTTATAGCAAGTTTTGCCTGATATAAATTTTGAGGAGCATAGCAGATTTTAGCTTTTCCGCCTAAACCGTAGGTCGTATGATTGCTGAATTTAAAATTATTTATATTTTTAAGTGCCAATGCACCTTTTATACCGCTATTATATGATAACATTTTTTATAATTTTAATCAACTACTGAAGGATAGATTTTAATTTATTTGCATCTTTATCAGTTATCGCTTGAGTTAGACTTTGCATATATGTAATCGAACTCGGTCCAATTATATTATAATCAAATTTATTTAGACTTAGTAAAATAAGTTCGTCCGAGATTTTATTGTTTTTTAAAGAAAACAACCC
Source organism: Candidatus Coproplasma sp. (assembly GCA_051884115.1). Lineage (GTDB taxonomy): Bacteria > Bacillota > Clostridia > Christensenellales > Borkfalkiaceae > Coproplasma. Next base: position 9,023 of record JBJEVA010000070.1, read on the forward strand.
TAATGATGAAACGTCGGAGTTTTCAAGCTCTTCCGCTAGCTTCTTGCATTTTTGATATTTTATAGAATCTTTGGCAAGAATTGAAATATTTTGATACAAATCATTGTAGGCAGTCATCTGTTTTACGTTATATTGAAGTCCGCGTTTAGTTAAACGAATTACGTCTCGTTGAGAACCCAGCAAATACTTATACTTACCGTTAATTAAACTTACGTATGCGTTAAGCGGTTCTTCCGATTTTGCATCTGATAGCCCGATTAGTGTTGAAAGAATGTCAATTTTATTATCTATACCGCTATTTATTACTGTATTTTCACTTGAAGCGTCAGAAAAATCGCTTTGTGTATCAAGCGTTAACAGACAATAACAGCCCCTGCACCATATTTTATATGCAAAATCTTTTGAGTTTATTAAGTTTTCTATCCCGTAAAACCCTGACGGATAGGATATAACATCGGGAATAATGCCGTTCTCTATATTTTCTCTTGCCGAATCGGAAGTTAAACTTACAACCGTACAATATGTTTTTTCATTTTTATAAAGGTTTTGCACAGTTTTTTCGATAAATTGTTTGCGTGAACCCTTTCCGCCCTCAAATCCATCTATCTGCCAACAATTTATATATACAGAATCAATAGCATTAGCGTTCTCTTTTTTGCTTATATGTACAGACATTACGGGAACTATTACGCTTGTTATTGCCAAAACGACAATCAAAATCACCCGAATTACGTATCTTTTTTTCATAATACATTTTATTTTAGGAAAACTTAAAAAATTCATAAGGGGGATATTTTAACAATATCCCCCTCTGCCACATACGTGGCTATAAATAAAGCGTTTAACCGCTTGTAAAAATATCTTGCGCAAAGACTTGCGTTTTATTCCGATAAATTAAACTATGCTCTCTTTTCATATTCTTATTTATTCTTTTGATTAAACTTTTTATAAGCTCTTTCAAGCTTATTTCCATTTTCAATGAAATACGCAATACAGATTATCTTTTTACCGTTTTTATAAAAGTACCACTTTGAACCCTTGGAATGCATTTTATATTCTAATTCAGCAAAATTATATTTGCGCTTTATTCCAAAATAATTTCTATATATAAAACCATCTTGTAAAATTTCAACTTTCCATAAAGACCAACAAATAAAAATTATCAGGGAAGGCAACGCAAATAAGCCGTCTAAGATAAATAAATACGGCCATTCATCTGTTTGAAATACTAACAGATATATACTAATGATTATACAAAAAATCAGTAAAAATAAGAACACTAGTCTGTAAATTTTGGGAAAACGTAATACTTGTTTATTCATATTAAATTAAACTTATACAAATTTTCTATTGCTTATATTATAATATATTTTTAACTAACCGTCAAATATTTCAATATATACCACTCGGTATCTAATTTAATACAATATATAGAAAAACAGCATGGCTTAGATTAAAAACCACGCTGTGAGTTAAAGATTTACAATATTGAATAAACTTAAAATTAGTCCTCTTCGTCTTCTTCGGGAAGTTCGACGTTGTGATAAACGTTCTGCACGTCGTCGAGTTCGTCAAGCTTATCAAGCATTTTCATAAATGTTGCAAGCTTATCTTCGGGAAGGGTGATTGTATTTTGAGGAACAAGCTTAATTTCGGCTTCAAGGAAAGTTACACCCTTATCTTCAAAATACTTACGCACGGTAGAGAATGCTTCGGGAGTAGTATAAACTTCGTAAACGTCCTCTTCTACGGTATAGTCCTCTGCCTCAGCTTCAAGGCAGTACTCCATCATCGTATCCTCGTCAAGCTTAACCGTCTTTTCGATTACGATAACGCCTTTATTGTCGAACTGATAGCTCACGCAACCGGGCTTACCCATCTGACCGCCACAACGCGACATCGTTGCACTTATATCACCGCTCGTCCTGTTTACGTTGTCGGTTAAGGTTTTAATAATAACGGCAGAACCTGCTACGCCGTAACCTTCGTAGGTAAGCTCCTTATAATCTTTTCCGCCGAGTTCGCCAGCCGCCTTTGCGATAGACCTTTTAATATTGTCGTTGGGCATATTTGCGGCTTTCGCCTTTGCAATTACGTCGGCAAGTTTGCTGTTAGTTTCGGGGTTAGGGTTAGCCTTTGCGGCAACTGCAAGCTCTCTGCCGAGCTTAGTGAACATAGCACCTCTCGCAGCGTCGGTCTTACCCTTTTTAGCCTGTATATTATGCCATTTGGAATGTCCTGACATATAAAATTATTCTCCTGTCTGATTATTTTTAAGGGCATACATAGCAATTCCGGCAGAAACGCCTGCATTTAAACTTTCACAAGTAGCCCTCATCGGTATTTTTACAGTATAATTTGAACGAGATTCCACCTCTTGACTTACCCCACTACCCTCATTACCTATGCATAGGCAATAATTCATACGTGGAATAAACTTAAACACGTCCTCGCCGTTCATATCTGCACAAAGCAAATCTACGTCTTTTAATGCGTTAAAAACCTCTTCGTAACTGCCTTCGTGAATATTTACGTAAAATACTCCGCCCATACTTGCCCTAACGGCTTTGGGGGAATACACGTCGGCACAGTCAATCAAATAAATATCTTCATACCCGGAGGCATTTGCAGTACGAATAATCGTTCCTATATTGCCAGGGTCCTGCACCCTATCCAATAAAAGGCAATTACCAACCGGAGCGTTCAGATTATTTTCAGGAATTTTAACTACCGCTAAAACACCCTGAGGGGTCTGTTCTGTCGAAATTCTTTCAAAAAGATAATCGGCAATCTCAACGACTTTAAACGCACCGTACTTTTCAGCCTTGTCCGAAGTGCATAAAATACAAGAAATTTCCATTCCTGCTGAAATACATTCGTCAACAGCCTTAACGCTTTCCACGATAAACTCGCCGTAAAGCCTTCTGAATTTCTTATCTTTAAGCGATACGATTTTTTTAATTATTGGGTTGTCTTTGGACGAGATTACCATAATTTTCCGTAGAAAAGCTTACGGGGTAGCGATAAACGCTACCCGTAGTTTCAAATAATTTAATTAAACAACCGCCTTAGCCTTTTCTGCAAGCTGAGCAAAAGCAACAGCGTCGTTAACAGCTAAATCTGCAAGAACCTTTCTGTTAAGGTTGATACCTGCAACTTTAAGTCCGTGCATAAACTTGGAATAGGAAAGACCGTTAATTCTTGCGGCTGCGTTGATACGAGCTATCCAGAGCTGACGCATATCACGCTTTCTGAGTCTTCTTCCTACGTAAGCGTAGTTCAAGGACTTCATAACAGCTTCGCGAGCTATTCTGTAGTTCTTGGACTTGCAACCAAAATAACCTTTTGCAAGGCGTAATATCTTTCTACGTTTCTTTAATGCATTAACTGACCTTTTAATACGCATGTTCTTCTACCTCCTATTAACCCTTGTAAGGAATCATTGACTTAACTGTCGATTCCTGAGTTGTGGAAACGAGCGTGTTCTGACGCAAATTTCTCTTTCTCTTTCTGTTCTTGGTTTCAGCCTTATGATTCTTACCGCCGTGAGGTCTCTGAACCTTACCGCTTGCTGTTAACCAGAAACGCTTCTTGGAGCCACTATGTGATTTCTGTTTAGGCATTTTATTTATCCTCCGATGAATTTATAAATTTATTGTTTAACGGGTGAAAGCATCATAGTAATCATTTTGCCTTCGGTAGAGGGTTTCTTGTCCTGAACGGCCTTTCCGCCCAATCCGTCAAAAAAGTCTTGCATAACCTTTACGCCCTGAAAAGCCCTTGCGTTTTCCCTTCCTTTCATTCTTATGGAAACTTTAACCTTGTTTCCGGCATCAAGGAATTTTAAACACTGCTTTGTTTTAACGGCTATATCGCCTACATCAATCGTCATAGAAAGACGAATTTCTTTAATTTCGACGATTGTCTGATTTTTACGGTTTTCCTTTTCCTTCTTAGCCTGCTCGTACTTAAATTTGGAGTAGTCCATAATTTTGCATACGGGCGGATTTGCCGTGGGGGAAATCTTCACAAGGTCCAAATCAGCCTCTTCTGCAAGGCGTAAAGCCTGACTTGACGACATAACGCCTACCATCTGTCCGTCTGCACCGATAAGCCTTATTTCCTTGTCGCGAATCGCTTCGTTTACCTGATAAAACTCTTTGATAGCCATATACCTCTCTTTAAAATTAAAAACGGGCTACGCAAAGTAACCCGTTCTAAGCTTATGCGGTATTCACCGTTAAAAACTTTATCAGCCGTTGCATACTTTACGCAAGGCGAAAGGGGTTAACCTTTGCTTACTTAAAGATAATACAACATATTAAATTGTTTTGTCAAACAAATTCTATTAGAAAATTACTTTTTCTTCAATTTCTTTGCAAATAGTTTGAGCAAACTCGTCAACAGTCAAAGACTGCTTCTGTTCAACGTCGCGTTTATTTACGTTAACCGTGCCGTTAGCCTCTTCCTGGTCGCCCAAAACAAGAATATAGGGCGTCTTTTCAAGTTTAGCTTCACGGATTTTATAACCAACCTTTTCGCTTCTGTCGTCGATTACGGCACGAACACCGAGAGCTTTTAATTTATTGCAAACGCTTAATGCGTAGTCATGATTTCTGTCGGTGATGGGCAAAATCTTAACCTGAGTAGGTGCAAGCCAAACGGGGAATTTGCCCGCAAAATGCTCGATTAAAATTCCGATAAATCTTTCGATTGAACCGAAGATTGCACGGTGAATCATTATGGGACGGTGTTTTTTGCCGTCTTCGCCGACGTACTCCAATTCAAAACGCTGAGGCATCTGGAAGTCGAGCTGAATGGTACCGCACTGCCACGTTCTGCCTATGCTGTCTTGAAGATGGAAGTCAATCTTAGGTCCGTAGAACGCGCCGTCGCCCTCGTTGATTTCGTATTCGATATTCATTTCGTCCAATGCCTTTTGAAGTGCGGACGTAGCCAATTCCCAATCTTCCGCAGAACCCATACTGTCTTCGGGTCTTGTAGAAAGTTCAACTTTATATTTAAAGCCAAACTGCTTATAAATTCTGTCGGTAAGCCTTACTACTCCCTTGATTTCGTCTGTAATCTGTTCGGGAAGCATAAAGATATGGGCGTCGTCCTGAGTAAAGCAACGCACTCTGAACAAACCGTGGAGCTGACCACTCTTTTCATGTCTATGCACAAGACCGAGTTCAGCCATTCTCAAAGGCAAATCTTTATAGCTGTGGGGTTCGAGTTTATACACAAGCATACCGCCGGGGCAGTTCATGGGCTTAACAGCACAGTCTTCGCCGTCAATTTTTGTCGTGTACATATTGTCCTTATAGTGGTCCCAATGTCCCGAATTTTCCCAAAGGGTTCTCGTTAAAATTATAGGGGTCTGAATTTCAACGTACCCTTCCTTTCTATGCAAATCGCGCCAGAAGTCGATAAGGGTGTTTTTAAGCACCATACCGTTAGGAAGGAAGAAGGGAAAACCTTTGCCCTCGTTCATAAGCGAGAAGAGTTTTAAATCTTTACCGAGTTTAATATGGTCTCTCTTTTTAGCCTCCTCAAGCATCTGGAAGTAAGCCTTCATCTCTTCCTTAGTAGCGAATGCCGTACCGTAAATTCTGGTGAGCATCTTATTCTTTTCGTCGCCTCTCCAATACGCACCGGCAATAGAATTGAGCTTAAACGCCTTAATTTTACCTGTTGAAGGAAGGTGAGGTCCACGGCAGAGGTCGGTAAAAGAACCCTGCTTATAGAAGGAAATTACGCTTCCTTCGGGAAGGTCGTTTATAAGCTCCACCTTGTACTTTTCGTTGTACTTAGTCATTAGCTCCAAAGCCTCCTCTCTAGGAAGCTCTATGCGCTGAATGGGCAGATTAGATTTAATAATCTTAGCCATTTCGGTTTCAATTTTTTCAAAATCGTCCTGTGAAATGGGCGTCTTAAAGTCTATATCATAGTAGAAGCCATTGTCAATAACAGGTCCAATTGCAAGATTGCAGGTAGGGTAAATTGTCTTGATTGCCTGTGCAAGCACGTGTGCGCAAGTGTGACGATAAACGTCCAATCCCTCTTTATCTTTTAAGGTAACAATTTCAAGCTTATCGCCGTCTTTAAGTTCAGTCGATAAATCGACAAGCACTCCGTTTACCTTTGCGGCTACCGCATTGCGTGCAAGCCCTTCGGAAATAGCAGACGAAGCGTTAGCACAAGTTGCCCCCTCTTCAAGCGTTATTGCGTTTCCGTCTTTTAAAATAACGTTCATATTTTTCTCCTCTCCCGTTAAATCGGGTTGTAATTTATAAAATAAAAAATGCCCTTAAACACAACGTTTAAGGACGCAAATACATTTGCGCGGTTCCACCCTAATTGTCTAAAAGACCGCTCTTTACGCCGTAAAATGTTAAGTGGTTTCCCGTTCTCCCTTAAATTACGCACTCACAGCAACCGTGCGCTCTCTGAAAATTCTCAGGCGGTACTTGTCTTAGGTACGGCAAGTTTATTCGATTGAGATAATCATAGTACAATTTTAAAACTTTGTCAACGCTTTAACGGGAAAATGCGACTATTTTATTTGCAAATTTATGAACGTTTATGTATAATTAGTGACAATAAATTTAAGGAATTTTTATTATGGCTTATACAGATTTTGACAGGGTTGAAAAAAAATGGGCTGAGTATTGGGACGAAAACAAAACATTCCATACCGACTTACACGATTTTTCTAAACCTAAATACTACGTACTCGATATGTTCCCCTACCCTTCCGGTGCAGGTTTGCACGTAGGACACCCCGAAGGCTATACTGCAACCGACATAATTGCAAGAATGAAGCGTATGCAGGGTTATAACGTCCTACACCCCATCGGCTTTGACAGCTTCGGTCTGCCTGCCGAACAATACGCAATCAAGACGGGCAATCACCCCGAAGGTTTTACCAAGAAAAATATAGAAAACTTTACAAGACAGCTTAAAATGTTAGGTCTTTCCTACGACTGGGACCAAACCGTTTCCACCTGCGACCCCTCCTATTATAAGTGGACGCAGTGGATATTTGAACAGCTCTGCAAAGCAGGTCTTGCCCGTTACGTCGAAACGCCCGTCAATTGGTGCGAAGAGCTTGGAACAGTGCTTGCAAACGACGAAATTATCGACGGTAAGAGCGAACGCGGTGGCTACCCCGTTGTTCGTAAAAATATGAAGCAGTGGGTTATCGACATAAATAAGTATGCCGAAAGACTTTTAGAGGGTTTGGAAGAACTCGATTGGCCCGAAGCTTCTAAGACCGCACAAAGGAATTGGATAGGTAAATCCGTAGGCGCTAAGGTTGATTTTAAAGTTGACGGTACAGATTACAAATTCACCGTATTTACTACCCGTTGCGACACTCTCTTCGGTGCAACGTACTGCGTATTAGCGCCCGAACACGAGCTAATCGATAAAATTACGACCCCAGAACAGAATGCCGAAATAGACGCTTACAAAGCAGTCTGCGCAAGCAAGTCCGAACTTGAAAGAACCGATTTGAACAAGGAAAAGACGGGTGCCTTTACAGGCGCATACGCAATAAACCCTGTTAACGGCAATAAAATCCCCGTTTATATTTCCGACTACGTACTCACCTCATACGGCACAGGTGCAATTATGGCAGTTCCTGCACACGATACAAGGGACTGGGAATTTGCTAAAAAGTTTAATTTACCCATCATTCCCGTACTTGAAGGCGGAGACGTCGAAAAGGAAGCTTATACGGCAGACGGAGTTCATATAAACAGCGGTTTCATTAACGGAATGAATAAGCAGGACGCAATCGACGCTATGGCTAATTGGCTTAAGGAAAACGGCTACGGAGAAAAGGCTGTAAGCTATAAACTCCGTGAGTGGATTTTCGCCCGTCAGAGATATTGGGGCGAACCTTTACCCGTAGTTCACCTTGAAAACGGCGAGGAAGTTCTTCTATCCGAAGACCAACTTCCCCTCATTCTCCCCGAAATGGACGACTATAAGGCACACGGCGGAAACGCACCTTTGGAAAACGCAAAAGATTGGGTCAACGTAGAAATTAACGGCGTTAAGGGTAAGCGCGAAACGACCACAATGCCCGGTTCTGCAGGTTCAAGCTGGTACTTCCTCCGCTACTGCGACCCCCACAACGACAAGGCGTTTGCCGACTACGACTTATTAAAGTATTGGATGCCCGT
>JBJEVA010000071.1:0-3774 GCA_051884115.1 Candidatus Coproplasma sp.
AACGGCGTAAAATAAATAATTATACAGTTTTTGATAATTTTTATAAGTTTTATGTAAATTTGTTAATTACGGTATAAATAATAAGTACGGACCGTTTGCACAGTCCGTACTTATTATTTATAAGGCTATTATTTTTTAAACAAACCACCCTGTTCGGCTACCCCCTCGTTCAAGAAGCAAGCAAGACAAGGCGCAGGAGTACCACCGACAGGAGTTTACTAAAATGGTAAATGACTTAGGTGGCACGGACTGCAACACAGTATTGCGTAGCTTATTGGACGAGAAGTATATGAAGAGAAGTTATTTTTTGTTCTTACAATTACAACTATGGGGACAACAATCACACCCGCAATCGCAACCGCCCTTTTTTGTTACTTTTTTATAGATAATCACGCCGACCGATGCCAAAAAGGCAACGCCTACTACGCAGATTATCGCAATATCCAAAGGTTTCATACTTTATCTCCGTCTTTATTTTTACGTTTAAAAATCGAGATTATGTCAAACTTACCGATATTCCTTAATACGATAAACAGTACCACTACGGAAATTACCGCAACCCAGATAAAAGAGGTCCACCACCAACTGCCGATTGTGTATATCATTGAAGATACGGCATAGCTTGTTATTATCCAGAATAGAAGCGTCCACTTGAACTTACCCTTAGGCAGTTCTGCCTTAGCCGTAGCGCAAGCCGCAAAGCAGGGGATTGTAAGCATATTGAATGCAATAAACGAGATGAGCGCAGGGATTGTTATGCCCGTATTGCTTATAAGCACAACCGCTTCCTCTATGCCCTCTTCGGTGCCTTCAAACACGCCTCCTCCGAGAGACGCAACCACCATACCTGCAAGTACGGAGAAGGTTGCTATAACGTTTTCCTTTGCAATAAGACCTGTAATCCCCGCAACGGCAAACACCCAACCGAACGCTTTTCCGAGCTGAGAGCCGAAGCCCAAGGGGGTGAACAGGGGCTGAATGAGCTTTCCGACAGACGCCAAGATGGATTCGCCCATAGCGTCTGCGCCGATATAGCTCCAATCCCAGGTGAAGCTCTGCAAGAACCATATAATTACGGTTGAAGCAAAGATAATGGTAAACGCCTTTTTAACGAAGTGCTTAGTCTTATCCCAAAGGTGAAGCATAAGGTTTTTGAACCCCGGCATATGGTATGCAGGAAGCTCCATAATAAAGGGAGGCGTTTCACCCTTTAAAGAAGTATTTCTCATTAAAAGTACTGCGCAAATTGCCGTTACTATGCCGAGAAGATACATACTTAAAGTTATTACGTCTGCATTGCCCACACCGAAAGCAGATACGATACCGCCTGCAATAGCGGTGAGAATGGGGAGCTTAGCTCCGCAAGAGAAGAAGGGAATTACCCTGACCGTAGCCGTCCTCTCCTTTTCGTCGGCAAGCGTTCTCGTGTTAATCATTGCGGGAAGCGAACAGCCGAAGCCCATAATCATAGGCATAAACGCCCTGCCCGAAAGCCCGAAACGCCTGAAAATTCTGTCTAATACGAAGGCTATTCTCGCCATATATCCGCTATCTTCCAAAATGGAGAAGAATAAGAAGAGCGTAAGTATTTGAGGCAAGAAGCCCAAAACTGCAAATATACCGCCTAAGATACCGTCAAGAACAAGACTTGAAGCCCATGCCGAAGCATTGCCCATTAAAAGCCCTACTCCGTAGGTTATATAATTTAATACAAGGTTAAGTAAATTTGTAAGAATTACGCCGGGTGAGAACACCGCTCCGTCGTAGAAACAGGAGGCTAAGCCTATGCCGAAGTTTTGGTAAAGGTCGGTATCCTCTATTCTCTCAAAACCCATATCCTCAAATGAGGGCATCCACGCCTGCGACTCCGTAAAGCCGTTGAGGTAGAATAAATTTTCAGAGAAAGTCAAGTGGAAGATTGCAAAGAGTATTACTATGAAAATGGGAATAGCCCATACTCTGTGAGTTAATACCTTGTCAATTTTATCCGACTTGGTTAAAATCTTTTTGTTCTTTTTCTCCTTTGCGGAGGAGAAGTTTGCTGAAATGTATTTATACCTTTCGTCGGCGACAATCGCCTCTAAGTCCTCGCCTGCGGAAATCTCTGCAAGCACTTCCTTTGCGCCTTTGTGGGCAAGTTCTATCTCGTCGCCCTCCAACATCTTTACGGCGTGGAACAAAGGCGAAGATATATTCTGCCCTTCAAAGAACTGTCTTGCCCTTTCGATTTTTGAACATAAGCTTCCGCTTAACACGGTAGAGCCTTTGCGCTGATTTTTCATTGCAAGGGCTTTATTCATAAGCTCTGCAATACCGCTTTTTCTAAGTGCGGAGATTGCAACTACGGGAACGCCGATTGCCTTTTCCAACGCCTTAACGTCGATTTTATCGCCCACCTTTTCGACTTCGTCCATCATATTGAGTGCAATAATGACGGGTACGTCCATTTCGAGAATTTGAGTGGTTAAATAGAGGTTACGCTCTAAGTTGGTTGCATCGACGATATTTATAATACCGTCGGGCTTTTCTTCCATAATGTAGTTACGCGCTATGACCTCTTCGGGGGTGTAGGGCGATAGGGAGTATATACCGGGTAAGTCGATAATGCCCACCTTTTCTTCGTTTGCCTTATAGACGCCTTCCTTCTTGTCAACCGTAACGCCCGGCCAGTTGCCCACGTGTGCCGTAGAACCCGTTAACGCGTTGAAGAGTGTGGTCTTACCGCAGTTGGGGTTGCCTGCTAATGCAAAAGTTCTCACTTCTCCACCTCCACACACTCCGCCTCACTCTTTCTTAAAGTGAGTTCATACCCCCTGATTGTCACCTCAATAGGGTCGCCGAGAGGGGCTTTTTTACGCAAGGTAACTTCGGCATTGGGCGTCACGCCCATATCGAAGAGCCTACGGCGTATCCTGCCTTCTCCGTTTACCTTGACGATTTTACCGCTTTCTCCGACGGTAAAATCACTCAAAAGTTTTGCCATATATATTCTCCTTTAAATTTTAATCGTACCTATAATTTTAAACGTATGCCGTTTAATACTTAACCAAGGTTAATATTTATTTTCAAAAAAATCGTCGTGGAAAGAAACCTATCCCCGTCGCTATCTGCGATTGGGCGGTTTACTTTAAGCCACGATTATTTTTCTTGCAAGCGTTCCGTCAAGGCAGAGCCTGCCCTCCTTGATTATAACAATCACGCCGTTTGCCGTAGAGGAAATTAAGGTTATTTTACCGCCTTCGGTAACACCTATTTCCCTTAAATGCTTTTTTGTCTTTTCCTCGGCTGAAATTTTTTTAATACTCATTTCAACGTTCGTAGGCGCCATAATCAAAGGCATAACTCTTTCTCCTTAGACTTAACTATGGTTAAGTATTTGTATTATATTCTCACAAATTTTTTTTGTCAACAGAATTAACCAAGGTTAATAAAAATTTTTTCAGGCAAAAAACAGGCGTAAAAAAATACGGCAACTTGACGTTGCCGTATAATAGTAATTTATTCAAATCAATACTTAGTAATTTTTACAGACTTGATAATAAGGGGTACGCTTGCCATCGAATAGGTTTCGGAGATTTTGTTTGCACCGAGATAATGGTCATAGTTATCGACGTAGAGCGAAACCGACTTAGTGGTCATACCGTTACTCGATATAGCCGAACGGAGTTTTGTAAGCACTTCGCTATTTTCAAGTGTTGCGAATACGCAGTAAGATGAGCTTGACGAGGTTGAAGTACCCGTTTGAATACGGAAAATGCTCGTTGCGCTGTTGTA